>CBFGPJ010000088.1:0-8773 GCA_965650615.1 uncultured Fluviicola sp.
GCTTTTCAAATCCTCCAGGTTGGTCAGTTCATTTTGAATGATGTACCTTGCCATTGCTCCGCGCGCGTGTTTGGCAAAGATCATTACAACCTTGTATTCACCGTTTTTAAATTCTTTAAACACAGGTGTCACAACCGGATTCTTAACCTTCTTCCACAAAATTGCTTTGTTATATTCTGCCGAAGCCAGGTTGACAATCGCTTCTCCTTTTTCTGTTTCTTTTAACAACGATTTTGTCAGCTTATCTCCCCAAAATTGGTACAGACTTGAAATTCCTTCTTTAATATCCCATCTTGTTCCCATTTCCAGGCGATAAGGATGGATCAGGTCCATTGGCTTCAACAAACCATACATCCCAGACAAAATCCGCAAGTTTTGCTGCGCCTTTTCCAATTCCTTCTCAGAAAGTGATTCTGCATCCAATCCTTTATACACTTCTCCTGTGAAGAGAAAAGCAGCAGGTTTTACATCATCGGTTGGCTCTGCAGACAAATACCAGGATTTGTTTCTGTTCACATTCAACTCTGCAATATCCTTTGAAACATGCATTAATTCCATAAGATCTTTTGCCTTCATTTTTTTCAGCTTACCTACCAGGGATTTTGCTTCTTTCGCAAATACCGGCTGTGTGAAATCAAATTGGGGAAATTGACAATTTTCGTTGATCGATTTTGCAGGAGAAATGAGAATTTTCATAATTGATTTTGCTTTGCTCAAAAATACGGTGAAAAAACCAAATTGGTTTTCTGTTAAAACAAGAATCGCCTTAATCCCATAAATACGGGATCAAGGCGATTCCTTACGCTACGAATAGTGTTTAGGTGTAGGACTATTTCAGTAAAGTAACATGCCCGTCCAGTTCAGTTTTCTTATCATTTGACTTATGTTTTACTTTAATTTTCCAGATGTAGGTCCCATCCAGCAATTTTTCATTGTGGTAGGTCCCATCCCAGCCTTCTTCATAATTCAGGGATTCAAATATGAGTTCTCCCCATCTGTTGTAAATCCACAAATGGTAGCTATTCACATCAAAACCTTTAGTGAGGACCGGTTTGAAGACATTGTTGTATTCATCTCCATCCGGAGAAAAGGCATTCGGAACATAATAGATCAAATCCTCTCCGACATGAACCGTTCTTGAAGTAGTATCCCTGCAGCCGTCGCTGTTTACAGCTACTAAATGTACTTCATAGTAAGCCGCTTCTTCATCCGGGAAAACATGCGTCGGATTCTCAGCATTGCTGCCAAAAGATCCATCCGAAAAATCCCAATAATAATCGACCGCACCATATGAATTATTGAAGAAATTGACAAAGGTATTGGAGGTTTCCAAATCGGTCGGAGTCATACTGAAATCCGCAATCGGATTTGGATAGACACATAAAAACGCCGGTTTTGTTCCTGAATTTGTACATCCTTCCGGAGTAGAAACAGTCAGAGTGACATCATAACAGCCAGGTTCTCTGAGCTCCATATCAACCGAACCGCAGCCCGTATATTGATCACCATTTGACAAAGTCCATTGGCAATTATTCAGGTTCCCGGTAGATAAATTTGTCAAGGCGGTATTCAACGGAGAACAATCTGCAACATTTGTCGCAGAGAAATCAACCTGAGGAATGGGAACTACCGTAACCTGGATCACATCCGTATTTTTACATCCGTTCACATCTGTTCCTTCTACAGTATAATTCAGCGTGACAGTCGGAACAAAAGGAACTCCATCGATTCCATTGTTATCCCAAACATAGGTAGATGCCCCCTGACCCTGAAGTGTGACCGGGTTTCCGGCACAAACAGGGAAATCGTTTCCAGCAAAGACATTTGGTAAATCCCATACTCTTACCAGCACCTCATTTCCAACTAAATTAGAACACATGGATACTGAACTCTCCTGAACAGAGATCAGCTCGTAATGAAAATCTCCAGGGATACTTGTCGGAACAGACATATTCAATTGTCCGGAAGCTGAACTAATTGTTTGTGGTGCTCCGCCATTTACAGAATACGTAAACGTAAACGGAGATACTCCATTTGTTCCCTGAAACGTTACCACCGGTTGATTTTCATTCAAACACAAACTCGTATCGCCTGAAATCGTTGCACTTGGAAGCGGATTGATGTTAATTGTTGCTGTACCGGCCTGATTTGCCGAACAAAGCGTTGAAGAACCGTCCTGAACACTTAACAACGTATAAACAAAATTCCCCACTGTAGCGGTCGGTACCGTTATAGCTGCAATATTCGACCCGTTCAAGGTACTGATCGTTTGCTGAACTCCATTAATCGTATAGGTAAACGTGTACGGTCCAACAGTATTCCCACCCGTAAAAGTGACCTGTGGCTGATTAGAATACTGACACAGTGTTGTGTTTCCGGTAATTGAAGCTGTCGGCAAATCATTTACCACAATATTTACTACACCTTGCTGCAAGTTTAAGCAAGTGCCTGCACTCGCATCTTCGACACTGATCAAAGCGTATTGATGGGTCCCTGCAACATTTGTCGGAATTGGAATAGTTGCAACTCCAGCAGCATTAGATGTTATCTGCACTGTTGCTCCTCCATTATAAGAATAACTGAAAGTATAGGGAGCCGTGGCATTTGCACCGGTAAATGTAACGCTTGGCTGAGCATCATTCAAACAAACTGTTGCACTCCCGGAAATAGTAGCTGTCGGCATTGGATTTACGGTTAGCACTACTACATCTGTATTTGCACATCCTGCTGCACTTGTTCCGGTTGCAGTATAACTGGTTGCTCCCGAAGGCGGAGTTACAACTGTCCCATTTGGGATATTTGCTCCCCAAAAATAATTAACAGCTGTTCCCGTGGCAAGCATAGTCATTTGATCACCTTCACACATCGTGGCATCCGCACCGGCATTGACCGTTGGTAAAGCATGAATTGTAACTTGAGTGTTCGTAACTGCATAACATGGAACACTTGGAGTAAACGTAACAGTATATAATTGAGACGTCGTTGTTGTACTGGTTGACAAATCCAATACTCCGGTATTTGCATTAATACCTACTGTTGCCAGTAAAACACTGTATGTTCCGGCTAAAGGAGTTGAAAGTGTTGGTGTCGGATCGGCAGCATCCATACAATATTCCGGATTCGGGTAAGACAAAGTGTATGGATTGGATGGATTAACCGTAACCAAAACCTGGTCTGTTGCAGCACAACCGTTCAAATCTATTCCATTCACGGTATATGTTTGTGTCACAGCCGGCGTGAATGCAACTCCATTAGTTACTCCATTATCCCACACAAAATTTGTTCCACTCGAAGCAGTCAACGTAACATTTTGTCCTTCACAAACAGTTTGATCCGGTCCTCCGTTGATAAATGGAATAAATACCGTAACAGCAAAAGGAGCTGACTGGCAAAGGAGATTTCCGTTATTGTCATACAATCCGGCAACAATAACCGTATCACTGTAAATTGGAAGCGTAACCGTATTGGAAGAAGGAGTATTACTTCCCGGTATATCCCATCCGATATTGGTTGTCAAACAAGGACCGGCATTGATAAAGATATTGTCCAATCCCCAGTTATCACAACAGTTACCAGAGGAATTCAACTGGATCCATCGAAACATCGTATTGGTTGTTGCTGCAGCTGCCGGAATCGGAATCGAGAATTGGCTCCAGGTCGTATAAGCTGTTGCACCGTTGATGGATGCATTTCCACCCGGATTAGCAGCAAGCTGAAATCCCCATGGGCTGAAATAAACAAACTCGACCCAGGTAGCTCCGCCATCCAGGCTATATTCGATCGAAACTCCTTCATCCTGTTCATCCGGACCTTCACAAGGAACCGGACCGCCCTGAACGGCATATCTCATTTCAAAATCCAATGTTCCACCCGAACACACATCGAAACTGGCACTGGTAATGTTCGGAGTTCCTACCGCTGTTGAGGCCCAAAAATAGGGTGTATTATCCATCGAATTCCCACACAAAACCCCATAGTTTGCCGCTCCTGATGTTGACCATCCGGCTGGGAGTGCATTGTTGTTAAAATCAAATGATTGATTTGCTTGTGTAACAGTACCCGTTCCGGTATAAGTAATCGGAACTCCCGGACAAACCTGGGTTGGACCAGTCACTGTGACACTACATGTTTGCGAATACGCGGTCACCAGACCGAGTAAGCACATTAAGAGTAATGCTGCTTTCATAGTAAGTCAGTATAAATTAATAAGAAATCGAGATCAAGTAATCTTCATTCAGCAATCGGCTGAATTACTCCACGATCAAATTTTCAATTCGTAATTCCTGGAAATTCCAGGCTCCTGAAAAATTCGGATTACGTAAGTAGACTTTAGTCTTGTCATCAGAACCACAAGAGGCTGAATAAACCTGGTTAGGTGACAAACTAACATAGTAGAGGCTCTCATCACTGCCATTGCATCCTGCGCATCCTTCTTCGTACTGAACCACGATATTAAAGCCAGCATGCAAATCAGCATTTGTGAGATTTTCAATTTTTAAAAAAGCAAATTGATAAGCTTGTTTTCCCGTTTCAACGTCACAGTCCCCGCGCACATAAGAGATTCTAACCTGCGGAGTGGTAATGAGCTGGTGCTCCTCCTCCTGTGAAAACGCTGTCGAACTCAAAAGCACGCCTGCAGCAATACTTTTGGTCCATTTGAACAGATCCCTTTTCATAATCTAACAGTTAGTAGCATCGGTCTATTTAACTAGACAAATGGTAATTAATAGATGTGTGTTTTAATAATAACCTTCCAAATAAATTTTAGTCGAGTCATCTATTTTCAAGACTCTCATTTCGACTAAACAGTCGAACTATTTTATCAAAACGCAACAGCAAGTTACAATTCTACTATTCTAGTCGAATATTAAGGCTTTGTTTGAATTAGTCTATTTAAAAACAGACCATTAGGGCTTCAGTGAGTTCATTAGA
The DNA here is from genome assembly GCA_965650615.1 of uncultured Fluviicola sp. Taxonomy (GTDB): domain Bacteria; phylum Bacteroidota; class Bacteroidia; order Flavobacteriales_D; family Crocinitomicaceae; genus Fluviicola. The sequence continues at coordinate 4,933 of CBFGPJ010000088.1, forward strand.
GGAACTATAACAAATTTAAAATAATTTGCGACTTAAACAAGAAAATCGGGAATTATTATTTCAAAAAGTTTAGATGATGGAGATATTATGGGACTGAGATTTTATGTTATGGCATTTAGCTGTAAGGTAACCATTGTTAGCAATATAGCTAAATTCAAACATAGCTAATTCTCTAAATAGAAACTTTGGGATTTAACAAATTTGCTATTGCAGTAAATGAACTTTTCAACTAACTTAAAAGTAAAAAGAGTATACTATTCATTTTAATTCAACCAATTATGGGCGCATCAAAAGACAACAATTACACCCCCGAAGAACTACTTATGTCTCAATTCGGAAGAGCAATCGGACATCCTGCCAGATCAAGAATGGTCAACTTACTTAAAGAGAATAAATCATTCCGAAACACAGATATGTGCAAAATACTCGAAATGAAAGCTTCTACAATTCACAATCACGTAAAAATTCTACGAGAAGCGGACCTAATCCACATAGAATATGCAACGCATGAATACCACATCACACTTCACCAGGAAAACTATCAGTTATATTTAAGCCAGCTTAATTGAAGCTTACTTCCAGCCAAAGTGCTTTTCGGCTTCATCGACAATCTGACCGCCAATTGCCAATGATGCGGTTGCTGCCGGAGAAGGTGCATTCAAAACGTGGATCGAATTTTCATGAAACTCAAAGCGGAAATCATCCCGCGTATCACCATCTTCGGCTAACAAAAGTGCTCTTACTCCTGCTCTTCCGGGATGGATATCTTCCATTGTCAAAGTTGGAATAATGCGTTGCAATGTTTTCAGGAACAAGCGTTTTGAAAATGCTCTGCGGTATTCATCAATACCGAATTTCATATTATTGAAAAACAATTTCCAGGTACCTTTGTATGTCAAAGCATCAAAGGTATCCTTCATCGAGAAGTCAGTTTTCCCGTAACCTTCACGCTTAAACGTAAACACGGCGTTCGGACCACATTCGATCTCTCCGTTTGTCATTCGTGTAAAATGAACACCTAAGAAGGGGAAATCCGGATTTGGAACAGGATAAATCAGGTTTTTAACTTTGTGTTTCGCTTCTTCTGTCAATTCGTAATAATCGCCTCGGAAACCAACCACTTTCTCTTTCAACTTCACTCCATCCTTTTTAGCCAAACGATCTGCCTGTAATCCTCCGCAGAAAATCAGGAACTTTGCTTCAATGTTTCCTTTATTGGTTGCTATAATCGTTTTATCTGAAGACCGCTCAATTCCAATCACTTCATGACTCAACTTCATAGCACTTTTAGGTTGCATGGAAAGTGCGATCTCTGCCATTTTCTCAGTTGCCCCGCGAAAATCAATAATCCCTGTACAAGGAACCCATATCCCACCGATACTTTCTACGTAGGGTTCTATTTCCTTTACACGTTTCGCATCTATCATTTCAATTCCTTCTGTATTATTTGCCAAACCATTCTGGAAAATCTTATCCATGTTCGACAATTCGGAAGGATCAACTGCAACAACTACTTTACCGCAAACATCATGGGCAATGTGGTGCTCTTTGGCAAAAGCAACCAATTCATGTCGACCTGCAACGCAGTTTTTAGCTTTTAACGAACCGGGTTTATAGTACAATCCGCTGTGAATAACTCCGGAATTATTACCCGTTTGATGATCTGCAAGCTTCGCTTCCTTCTCAATCAGAACAATTGCTAAATCCGGATAACGCTTTTGCATTTTGTAAAGTGTCGCTGCACCTACTATTCCACCACCAATAATTGCTACGTCGTATGCCATGAATGTGTAAATTTTCTGCAAATGTACTAGAAAAAGCAATAGTATATAATGACTACATTTGAACACTTTCACAAAGGGGAGGAAACAAGGAAATGAACCAAAAAGAAAAAATTCACTTTGAAAACCTGAATGGACTGCGATTCATCGGGGCCTTCATGGTCTTTCTTTTCCATGCTTTTACAATTAACCGGGAAGTATGGGGTGATTTTTTTGAGTCCGCTCCCTTTGAGATCGCTCGAAAACTGACATCTATCGGACATTATGGAGTCAATCTCTTTTTTATTTTGAGCGGATTTTTAATTACTTATCTGTTACTGAAAGAATTAAAAGAGCGTGGAAAAATCCATGTAGGTTTCTTTTTAGCCCGGCGAATCTTACGACTCTGGCCGCTATACTTTGTCATCGTGCTTTTCGGATTTTTCCTCTTCCCGCACCTTCCTTTCGGAATTCAAACCGTTCACGAATTCTGGCGCTACGGATTATTCCTATCCAATTTTGATGAAATAATTAATGGCAGCAGGGATTCTATCAATTTCCTGACGGCTACCTGGAGTGTCAGTATTGAAGAACAATTCTATATCGGCTGGGCCCTGGTAATCGGCTTTTTTCAGTGGAAAACGATTCGTTCTTTCCAACTGTTCTTTTTATTGGTGGTCGGAAGCTCATTCTTGTTCCGGTTTTATTATTCAGCCAATCAAGCCATTATCTACTACCACACATTGAGTGTTATTTCTGATATGGCTATCGGTGGACTACTAGCCTCATGGGTATTTGAAAAACCTTCCATTCGAATCATTGAGGAACTCAAAAAATGGCAGATCATATTCATTTATCTCCTTGGAATCGGTTTTTTGTTCACAGCTCACAAACTCCTCCCGGGGAAATTGATCTCACTGGAACGATTGATTTCGGGAAGCTTCTTCGCCTTCGTTTTAATTGAACAATTGAAAGCAAAACATTCCTTTTTTAAAGCAGATCGTATTCCTTATTTTGAAAAGGCAGGAAAATTGACTTATGGATTCTATCTCTTTCACAGCTTGCTGATATACTATATCTGCAAAACATTCGAATACCTTAACTGGAACGAACGAGCTGGATATTTTATGCTTTATTTCGCTTTGTTATTAGCATCCAACAGCTTGTTATCGATCATTTCATACCGGTATTTCGAAAAACCATTATTAAACCTAAAACGTTATTTCAGAGCATGATCTCTATTCAAAGGATTCAACGGGAAGACAATCCGGCAATTGCGCAGTTGATTCGTGAAGTACTTACCGAATTTGGAGCGAATAAACCCGGAACCGTGTTTACCGATCCGACAACTGATAATCTCTTTAAACTTTTTGAGACAAACCATTCATCCTACTTCATTGCAAAAGAGAATGGTGTTATTGTCGGTGGTTGCGGAATTTATCCTACTGAAGGTTTACCGGATGGATGTATTGAATTGGTAAAACTATATGTCGCCAAAAGTTACCGAAGCATTGGGTTGGGGAAACAACTGATGGAAAGATCCATTTCAACCGCTGTTTCTGAAGGTTACCGGGAGATTTACCTGGAAACACTTCCGGAGCTTCGCATTGCAGTTGGTTTATACGAACATTTGGGATTTGAATACCTGGATCATCCTTATGGCAATTCCGGGCATTTTGCCTGTGATTTGTGGATGCGGAAAATCATTCGTCATTAAACAAGTAGGGGCGCGATTAATCGCGCCCCTACTTGTTTTCTATAAAGCAATTTATTGCAAACCGTTCAATTCCTCAATAAAATAAACACCTTTATCTTCCATCATCTGACGAATAGCAGGGAAATCCTTCTTTGTTTTAGCCTCGTGAATCTTAGTCAAAACATCATCTCCAAAACTCAAAGCTTCTTCAATTAACTTATCCGTAGCTTCTGTTTTTGAATCGTTATACAATTGGATTGAAATTATCTTCTTGAGGGGCGTCTTTGTAGTTCCAGATGGGGAGAGAAAATAAAGAGCCTTGTTTGAGACGACCAGGCTGCCGACCCCGATCCCGACCGCCGCGGCGGGCGAGAGGTCCGCCACC
>CBFGPJ010000089.1:0-8750 GCA_965650615.1 uncultured Fluviicola sp.
CTACTTCTTCAACCTCGATTCCTTTGCACATGTGCATCTCACAGATTGGCTGGCTGGTATCTGGTTCGATCTTTCCACCATCGGCCTCTTGCTCATGCCCTTCATAATCTTCAGTTTATTACCTGAAAAATGGCAACACAACTGGATCATTCGCAGCTTGCAGGCAATCACTTTTTTCATTCCCACACTATTGATCGTGGCGCTGAATCTCATGGACACAGCCTATTACAATTTCACTTTGAAGCGTTCTACCGCCGACTTGTTTGTCATTGTATCAGCCGGAAATGATGTGGGACAGTTGCTTGGCAGCTTCTTTGCCGACTACTGGATGCTTGTCCTGATCTTTCTTATCGGTGCCTGGTTACTGATCCGGTATTATAAAAGAACAAGCATTCGTAAATTAAAAAATCCAACGAAAAGCACCTTGCGTAAAGAACTCATGGTTTTCTTTATTGCTTTACCCATTGTGTTTTTGATCGGAAGAGGCGGTTTCGGGCTCCGGCCAATTTCCTCCATTGATGTTACCTTGTATACTCAGCCTGAAAATTCGGCATTGGTATTGAATTCCGCTTTCACCTTATTGAAATCCATTGGGAAAGACGATTTGGTTGAGAAACAGTATTATCCGGAGAAAGAACTGGACAAGCTCTTCAATCCGAAACGAACAAGTCATCCGCAACACATCCTTCCCGACGGGACCAACGTAATGATCATCATGCTGGAAAGTTTCGGGAACGAATGGGTAGGGCAATTCAACAACAGCGTTTCCTACACCCCATTTTTAGATTCCCTGCTGGACAAAAGCTGGTACTTTGAATACGGAATTTCCAACGGAAAGAAATCCATTGAGGCTGTTCCGACCATTTCGGCTTCCATCCCTACTTTGATGGACAATCCATACATTTCGTCTGCTTATTGCAACAACCAGGTTCAAAGCTTACCGAATATCCTTAGCAAACACGGTTACAGCACTGCTTTCTATCACGGAGCAACCAACGGTTCCATGCGCTTCAATAGTTTCGCATCCCAAATGGGTTACCAGAAATACATCGGTCGCTTTGAATACAACAACGACAGGCATTTTGATGAAACCTGGGGAATCCTGGATGAATACTTCAATCCATGGACAGCAAGACGGCTAACGAAAATGAAAGCACCGTTCATGGCCAATTTGTTCACGCTTTCTTCTCATCACCCGTATTTTGTTCCAAAGAAATGGCGCAAAATTGTCAAAAAAGGTCCGCACCCGATCTGCAAAAGCATTCATTATGGTGACATCAGTCTGCGTAAATTTTTCCAACAGGCTGAAAAAGAACCCTGGTTCAACAAAACGCTCTTTGTCATTGTAGCAGATCATACTCCTTCCAGCAATAGCGAGATCTACAATCAGCGTACGGAAATGTACCGCATTCCTATCGCATTCTATGATCCGAGCGGGAAATTGCCTCGCAAGCGGGAAAAAACAATCTTCCAGCAAATCGATATCATGCCAACTGTCCTGGACCTGGTAAACATCAAAACCGATTATTACAGTTTCGGGAACAGTTATTTCTCCAAAGAACCGCGTGAAGCAGTGACTTACCTGGAAGGTTCCTATTACTATTTCAGGAATAACAAACTATTAGTTTATTCGAATGACCAGATCGCTGCATTGTTTGATTTTACCATTCGTACCAAAAACCCGAAAGATCTGCTGCCTGCCAAAAAAGCCGAAGCAGAAAAAATGGCAAAACGTTTGAAGGCTATCATTCAAAGATATAATCATGATTTAATCCATAATCAGACGATTGTTCGATGAAAAAGAGAATTCGATTCATAATCAATCCCATTTCGGGCGGGGTCAAAAAGGCCAGGGTTCCTCAAATGATCGAGGAGCACTTGAATCATGACCTGTTTGACTATGATATCGCAATTACTCAATATAAACAACATGCCAAATCCATTGCTGAGGAATCTGCTATGGAAGGAATCGATATCGTTTGTGCAGTAGGTGGTGACGGCTCTGTTCACGAAGTAGGAACAGCCCTGATCGGGACAAAATGTCACCTGGCCATTATTCCTACCGGTTCCGGGAACGGACTTGCACGGCATTTAAAAATTCCGCTGAAAACACCACAGGCCATTCAAAACATCAACGAGTTGAACAGCATCCGCATGGATACCGGTTTAGCAAACGACAAACCTTTTTTGGGTGTTGGCGGTTATGGTTTTGATGCGTTCATTGCCAAGCGCTTTGACGAATACCACATTCGCGGTTTTTGGGGATATACCCAGTTGGTTTACGAAGAATACTTTTCGTATAAGCCGCCAAGAATGAAGATCACTTTGCCAGATCAGCAGATTAAAGGTAATTTCCTGTTGTGCTCCATTGCCAATTCTTCTGAGTTCGGGAACGGATTCTGTATTTCACCCAAATCCAATGTCATAGACGGACAAATGGAGTTGGTGCTTTTGAGTAAATTTTCCTGGTGGAGGACCATGGGCGTAATCAGTCGTTTTTTCTTTAAAAAGATTGAAGGTTCACGTTTTATCCGTATTATCCCGTTTCAAAAAGCGCGTATTGTCCTGGAAGTCCCTTTGGCCCATTATGACGGAGAACCTTTTGAAGTAAGGAAAGAAATTAATTTGGAAATCGTGCCGTCCAGTCTTTCCGTATTGTGCGGAAAAGGATATATGGAAATCGCAAATTTGAAACTAAAAACAGAATAACATGTTTATTGAAACTGATTTGGAAACAGTGCTTTCGCATTTGAATAAATTGACCGCAGACAAAAAACCTGCCTGGGGGAAAATGTCTGCTCAGCGCATGGTCGAGCATTTAACGGACACCCTTCGGATTGCAACAGGAGAAAACCCGCAGGAATTACTCATTCCGGAAGACAAAGTAGAACGCATGGTCGCTTTCCTGTATACGGATAAACCGATGGCCCAAAACATGGAAGTCCCTTTTGCAAAAGATGGCACCCCGCTGCGACATGAAGAACTGGAACTGGCAATTGATGAATTCGTGGATGTCTACCTGGAATTCCAGGAACTCTTCGCTCAGAACCCGGATTTAAAAATGACACATGCTTATTATGGTCCGTTGAACTATGAACAATGGGACTTGTTGAATAAAAAACACCTCACACATCATTTTACCCAATTCGGGATTATGTAGAAATAAAAAATCCTCCGATTAACATGGGAGGATTTTTTTATTTACTTTACTTTCTTCGCAGGAGCTTCTTTTTTCACATCCTTCTTAACCGGTGTCGTTTTCAAAGGTCTCTTCTTAATTTCAACCTTTGCCGGCTCAGTTTGTTTTTTTGTCCCATCCTGTGCAACGGTCACTAAAGACGTTCCCACAAGAACAACAATTATCAATGCTAGATTTTTCATAATTCTTTTTATTTCGGATTTTACAATTTGCATGCCAATATACCAAATTCAGAATGATGAGAAAAATCCAACCTCTTAATTCTTCATTCAGCATTCTGCATTTATTTCTTTATATACTCTTCCAATTCAAATATCAAAGTAACCATTCCTGGCAAGAATTTCATATTGGAAAATTGAGAAAGTTCAGTTTCCGTGGTATAAATCAGGTCCGAAATTCTGACTGCAACCAACATGCCTTCATAGTAATAATAAAGCACCGGATATGCTTCCCCTTGCCATTTAGAATCAGCCGATTCATAAAATAATACGGCCTTTCTGTCAGCTGAAACAAACGTATGAGCAGTAATATTCTCCAATTGCTTAATGGTGAGCTGTTCAGCCGAAGTGAGTTTGCCATTCGTGAACCCAAAATAATTTTCATGACGAATAATATGATCGAATTTCTCCCGGATGCTATCATTTAATAAGAGCGTATCGGTCGAAATTGGTGTTCCAAACGGCAACGGATTCAAAGGATCAAGAAACTCACGGACAAACATAATCTGATAGTCTCCGGAATATTTATAATCTCTTTTTATGCGGACAATTTGCTCCGGTTTAGATTCGGGATTACCCAACTCCCGGGCATAAGATCGAAAATACTCAGGAAAAGCACCGATTCTTTTAATGCAATCAGCCCGAAGTGAATCCGGATTCAGTTTTTGGTTCGGGAATGACAGCGAATACACCTCTTGTTTTTGAGCAAAACTATCATTGAATGCAATAAAAAACAGGCTAATGAAAATCAGTTTTTGAATCATAGATAGGATTACAATTCAAGACAACTAAAGTTCATCCTTTTGAACTTTTCAATTCAGAATGTAGAATTCAGAATGATAAGAGAAATCCGACTCTTAATTCTTCATTCAGCATTCTACATTCTTTGTATATTTGAATGCGAAACAACAAACACATGGTTCAAGCCTTTAAAAATCACTGGACAGGAATAGAACAAGTTGCAAAAGCCCTCCTGAAAGGAAAGTTTTTGTGGTTTTTTGTTCCCGGATTAATTGTCGGATCGATTTACCTGTACTACAAATGGCAGGCAGAGAAAGTCCTTGCAATTGCCCATGTAGCAGACGATGTTCCCCTGGTTGGAACTGCGATCGGTTGGTTGGCTGACGGCATCTTCAGCATCTTTGATCTGATCGTTTCCGAATTCTATAAATTTGTTATATTGGTCATTCTTTCACCTGTCAATTGCATCCTTTCAGAGAAATTTGACAGTTACCTGACCGGAAATGAATACAAATTCGATTTCGTCCGCCTGTTTAATGACTTCTTACGAATGATCCTGATTGTTATCAGTGCCTTATTCATGGAATACATTTTCCTGGGAATCTGGTGGATTTTCTCCTGGTTCATGCCTGATTTTATCGGAGAAACGATCTTCTTTTTAATCGCTTCCTTCTTCGTAGGGTTCTCTTTCTATGATTACAGTATGGAGCGCTACGGCTTGAATTTCTTTAAAAGCTGGGGAATGGGATTCTCCAAAATGAGCTATATGCTGATCACCGGGGGAATTTTTACTTTGATGATCAAAATTCCAATAGTCGGGATCATTGCAGCACCGGTTTTAACTGCCATGCTGTCTACAGCTGTCTATATTCTGATGAATAAAAAAGCAGAGCCTAAACCTGCACCGGCAGTTCCGGACCAAGATCTATTAGATACATAAAAGAATAAAACATGAATGACTTATTCTCATCCTTCCAGGCCAGTTCTAAAGAAGAATGGATCGCCATCCTGCAAAAGGAATTGAAGGGTGAATCGATCGATACATTAAACAAGATCAATCGCGTGGAAGAAATTGCGTTTCCGAGCTATTTCCACCGTGAAGATTTGAAAAACAACTTCTCAGATCCGGGATTAGCTCCTTTCACCCGTGGAATCCAATCCAAAAACAACGATTGGACCATTGCAACAAACTTTCGTATTGGAGATCTGAAGGAAACCAACAAAGAGATTACCGCCGCATTGATGTCGGGAACGGATCATTTGGTACTGGAAGCAACAAACACAGATCCCATTGATTTTCATCTGCTTCTGAACGAAGTTGGCTTGTCATTTATTCATACCACCTTTAAAGCTAAAACGAAAGAGCAGGTCAATCAATTTTTAATTTTCGCGAAAGAAGCTCCTATTCTAATCGAATATGCAGACAATGACGAGTTATTAAAGACGAACCTGCATGCATACCTGGATAAAAATCCAAACCTCAAGTTATATCATGTAGATGCGTCACTGGTGCAACAGGCCGGCGGAACAAGCTGGCAGGAATTGAGTATTGCATTGGCTGAAGGCCATGAACTTTTGGTAAAACAAATGGACCGTGGGATTGATTGCGATACTGCCGCAGCAGCCATTCATTTCACTTTTGGGATCGGGAGTAAATACTTCTTTGAATTGGCTAAGATCCGTGCTTTCAGAACTTGTTGGGCACAAATTGTTTCGGCTTATGCTCCAAAACACACATGTTCATTGGCAGCTACGATTACTGCACGTACAGGTTTTCTGAATGTCAGCCTGAAAGATCCGTATACCAATTTATTGCGTCAGACAACAGAAGCAATGTCTGTGGTTTTGGGTGGGATCCAACACTTGAACATTCAACCTTACGATTGGTACTCAACAAATTCCAATACGGCATTTACCCGCAGAATGGCTACCAATATTTCCCTCTTGCTGAAGGAAGAATCTTATTTGCAGATCGTTTTGGATCCTGCAGGCGGTTCTTACGCTTTGGATTCATTGACAGAAACCATTGCCGAACGTGCGTGGAGCTCCTTTCAATGGATCGAGCGGAACGGAACTATTTCCAATCCGGAAGTGTGCCTTACACTGGCAACCGAAATCGAAGAAAAGGCTGCTATGCGTGTGGCGGAAATCAAAGACAAAACAGAAAAACGAATCGGGATCAACATCTTCCCGAATCCGGAACAGGTTGAAAATAACTGGACAGCACTTCCTGCATCCTGGAACAACCTGAAACCATTAATTCTAGAACAAGCCCTATGAGTATCCGTCAATCATTTGAAAACGTATCCTTAAGCACGGATACACAGTCAGGGACAGCTGAGAAAACTATTTTTTCCACACCGGAGAAAATCGAACTGGCAAGTTATTATAACAAAGCAGATCTAAGCGAAGTCAATCACCTGGGATTCGTCAGCGGAAAGGCTCCTTTCTTACGCGGGCCTTACGGTTCCATGTACGCGATCCGTCCGTGGACTATTCGTCAGTACGCAGGATTTTCCACGGCAGAAGAATCAAATGCATTCTACCGCAGAAACCTGGCAGCAGGACAAAAAGGACTTTCCGTGGCTTTCGACCTGGCAACGCATCGTGGATATGATTCAGACCATGAACGCGTAGTTGGTGACGTTGGTAAAGCAGGAGTTGCGATCGATTCCATCCTCGACATGAAGATCTTGTTCGATCAGATCCCTCTGAACGAAATGTCCGTTTCCATGACTATGAACGGCGCTGTTATTCCGATCATGGCGTTTTACATTGTGGCTGCGGAAGAACAGGGAGTGAAACAGGAAGAACTTTCCGGGACGATTCAGAATGACATTCTGAAAGAATTCATGGTACGGAACACATACATTTATCCTCCGGCTCCATCCATGCGGATTATTGCAGATATTTTCGCCTATACCGCGGAAAAAATGCCCCGCTTTAATTCCATTTCCATTTCCGGGTACCACATGCAGGAAGCAGGTGCAACTGCGAGTATTGAGTTGGCCTACACCTTGGCAGACGGACTGGAATACTTAAGAGCGGGAATTAATGCAGGAATGGACGTAGACAGTTTTGCTCCGCGTTTGAGTTTCTTTTGGGCAATCGGGATGAATCACTTCATGGAAATTGCAAAAATGAGGGCAGGAAGATTACTTTGGTCGAAACTGGTTTCTCAATTCAATCCGAAAAGTGAAAAGTCACTTGCACTAAGAACACACTGTCAAACTTCCGGGTGGAGTTTAACGGAACAGGACCCTTTCAACAACGTGGCCCGAACCTGTATTGAAGCAATGGCAGCAGGTTTTGGAGGAACACAATCATTGCATACAAATGCTTTGGATGAAGCGATCGCTCTACTTTTCTGCACGGATTGCGCGGAATACACAAATTTACCTGCAGCAGGAAACCGGTATGACCGACCTCATCGATCCATGGGGTGGCAGCTATTACGTTGAAAAGCTGACCCAGGAATTAGTGGACGAGGCCTGGAAATTAATCCAGGAAGTAGAAGAATTGGGCGGAATGGCCAAAGCGATCGAAACCGGAATTCCCAAAATGCGCATCGAGGAAGCCGCAGCACGCAAGCAGGCCCGAATTGATGCCGGAAAAGATATCATTGTTGGTGTAAACCGATACCAACTGGAAAAAGAAGACGCGATCGATATCCTGGAAGTGGACAATACCAAAGTGCGTGAATCACAATTGGAACGATTGAAAGTATTGCGCGAAACCCGAAATCCGGAACGTGTAAAAGCGGCTTTGGAGAAATTGGCGGAAGCAGCACGAACCGGAACAGGCAATTTATTGGAAATTGCAGTAGAATGCGCAAGAGAACGTGCTTCTTTGGGTGAAATTTCACAGGCAATGGAAGCATCTTTCGGAAGACACCAGGCAACTATCCGCTCCATAAGCGGAGTTTATTCGGCTGAGAGTATGAGTGATAAAGATTTTGAAACAGCAAAAGAGATGGTGGAAACTTTCGCCAAACTGGAAGGACGAAGACCACGAATCATGATTGCCAAAATGGGTCAGGACGGACATGACCGCGGAGCAAAAGTTATTGCCACTTCCTTTGCGGATATAGGTTTTGATGTAGACATAGGGCCACTTTTCCAAACACCGGGTGAAGCGGCAAAACAAGCAATCGAAAACGATGTTCACGTATTGGGTGTTTCATCACTTGCTGCAGGGCATAAAACGCTGGTTCCGCAAGTAATTGAAGAACTGAAGAAACTGGGCCGACCGGATATTATGGTTGTTGCGGGCGGTGTTATCCCGGCGCAGGATTATGATTTCTTATACGATGCCGGCGTATTCGGCGTATTCGGACCAGGGACCAAGATTTCAAAAGCCGCACAGAAAATTTTGGAATTGCTGATCCAAAGTGCTGAATAATAATTGAAAGTGTAAGGACGAAAAATTTTTCGCCCTTACACTGAATTGTAACGAATTCTTCACTTTTCAATTATCAATTGTTCATTTTCAATTGGAAAAGATTCATTTTGGAAGATCGCAACGAAACTTTTATTTAAAGTTTTCGTACATTCGGCATAGTTATTGGTTTTACCCATTCAACGAAATTAAAT
>CBFGPJ010000090.1:0-8731 GCA_965650615.1 uncultured Fluviicola sp.
GATAAATCTGAGCGTATTTCTGAAAGTATCCTGAAAAACAGAGGCTTGAAGTGCCGTAAAACATATGTTCCTACATCGGAATCAAATGGAGCTGTATTGAGACAGCTTTATAACGGAAAAGAGATCAAGGAAGGAACTAAAATTCCGGTAGGAAGTACGATCACTTTGGTTGTAGGTCAGAATAACGAAGCACAACCGGTTACTGTAATTGATTTGAACGGATTAACAATATCTGAGGCTAAAGCGCGTTTAAGTGGAATATCGCTACAGATTTCAGTTGGTGCATGTGATGGATGTACAAATGCTGCGGATTCAACCAATGCTGTTATTTATTCTCAAAGTCCTGAGTTTATTGAAGGAGTAACCGTTCCTTCCGGTACAACAATCATGGTTTCAGCTGAAAAAAGGTAGGTAAATTTTAATTGGATGAAATTTAGTTTAGTCACCGTTTTTGTATTTGTATTTGGTTTTGTTTCATTCGGACAGGAAATTTTAAGTCCGATTGGCGCGATGAAAAGAGAAGGTTCAAAGAACAGGTCCCTTAATTTGAAAAGCACAACCAATATTGACAGCACCTTTGTGTATTCATTTGATACCTTGTCATTACCGCTTTTGGATGAATTTTCTCATTCCAAATTCCCAGTGTTGGATGCACAACCGGGAGATGCAAACGTGACGGAACAAGAGTTTTTTTATTTGACCGACTTGTCCGATGTTCCGCTGACAGTGGATAAATTGTTTTCTTCTTCCCCAACAAGACGCTATACCACTTCGGCTGGAATAACCACTCAAACGGATTTACCTTTGATTAGTATCAAAATGGCCGATTTCCAGCATTATCCGGTAGTTTATTCAACTATCCAGTTGTATCCGCCTTATGATATATACGACACCCTGGATTTTGCCAACGATATAGATACCGTTTATTTGTCAAATCCGGATACCAAACAGGATTCTGTTACCATATTCTTTGCACATGAAGTAGATCCGACAGCCTATTGGGCTGATTTGTCGGCGTATCACAATTACACACACGCTGTAAATCCCTGGACATTGGGTGTTGTTACCTTTGATGGCTTGGATGAAACTGGTTATCCTTATGCCATCGGAACTACTCAAACGGGGTATGCCGATTACTTAACATCCAAAACAATTAATTTGTCAGGTTTTACTCCAAACGATTCGATTTACATGAGTTTTTTGGTGCAACGCCAGGGGTTTGGTGATGTGCCGGAACAGCAGGATTCACTTGTATTGGAGTTTTACGATAAAAACACCGATGAGTGGAATCGCGTATGGTCAATCAATGGTGGCCCGCAAGGTGATTTCAAACTGGGGCACTTAAAAATTGTCAATGCAGCATATTTGACGGATGGCTTTAAATTCAGATTTAAGAACTATGGAGCACTTTCCGGTATGCTGGACGAATTCCACTTGGATTACGTTCATTTAAGAAATGGAAGCGGGTACCAGGATACCTTGTTTAAGGATTTTGCTTTCGTTTACAGACTTGGATCGCTGATCGATGATTATACTGAAGTTCCCTGGGAACATTGGGTAAATAACCCGACTCATATGAACCCGGAAGTGAAAGTGACCGTTCGAAACGGTTCGAACATTCCTGAAAACAACTTGAACGGAACTGTAAAAGTTGATTTCGGAGGAACAACGGAAGGAAGCTTTACCCTGGTGGCGCAAACCTTATCCGGTGGGAATATCAATTATGCCCCACGTACCACTTATACGAGTTTACATGATTTTACCGGGGGGTACACTTTTTCAACTGTACCACCAGTGACAACCAAAACTTTCGACATCATTGCAAATGCAGGTGCTCAATTCCCGAACCTGGCGTTAAACGATTCTTCTTATACCCAGCAAGTGTTCGAGAATGTGTATGCCTACGATGATGGGTCTGCTGAAGCTGCTTATGGAATTTCGCAAGTACAGGGAAGGGTAGCCCTTAAATTCGTGCCTTACCAGGCTGATACGCTGCTTGGTGTCAGAATGTGTTTTGTTCCGACAGTGAAGGATTTGTCCAATAAATTATTCTTATTGACTGTTTGGGGTGATAATAACGGTGCTCCGGGAGCTGTTTTGTATGAAGATCAGTTTTTCTACCCGAGAACACCTGTTTATGAAGATGGAAGAGGGGTATTTACAGATTACCTTCTGAATAATATACGTCTTCCGTTACCTAACGCTCCGTTTTATGTAGGGATGAGACAAATTGATGTGGATCCGTTAAACATTGGGTTTGACAAAAACACACCACAGACCGGGAAATTGTTTTTCTCATTGAATGGTGGAACTACCTGGCAAAATTCTTCTCAATCCGGAGTCCCGATGATCAGACCGATCATTTTAACTTCTGATAATTACAATTTGGGGGTGGGTGAATTGGAAAGAGAAGAGATTGATTGGAATGTTTATCCTAATCCAACAACAGGAATAGTGAACATTGACTGGAGGTCAGAAAGCACATTCCCGGGTGCAATTTTGGTTGATTCACAGGGACGTACGCTTTTCACCATTGGAGCAGAAGATCTTCACTTCGATTTGAGTGATGCTCCGGGTGGAATTTATTTCCTGAAGTTAAACAACTCGCAAACAGTTAAGAAAATTATCAGATAAGCAATGAATGAAGATGTTCAGGATGTTGAGCAAGAAGAAGAAGAACTTTTTGAACATTACCGTTTTAAAGCAGATCCGGGACAAGAGTCTGTTCGGATAGATAAATACTTATTAGACCGCCTTCCAAATACTTCCCGGAATAAAATTCAATCCGCGGCGAAGAATGGAAGTGTGGTTGTCAATGGAAAACCGGTTAAATCCAATTATAAGATAAAACCGCATGACGAGGTGGCGATTGTTTTGCCTTACCCAGTCCGTGAGATAGAATTAATTCCGCAAAATATTCCCTTAGATATCGTTTATGAAGATCATGAACTGATAGTTGTAAATAAACCTGCAAATATGGTGGTGCATCCGGGTTATGGGAATTACACCGGAACTCTTGTAAATGCCCTGGTATATCATTTCGACAATTTACCCGAACGGAAATCGGATTATTTTGGAAGGCCCGGATTGGTCCATCGTTTAGACAAGCATACAACCGGTATTATGGTTGTGGCGAAAACAGAAGATGCATTGACGAACCTGGCAAAACAATTTTATGACCGGACGACCGAAAGAAGGTATCAGGCCCTGGTTTGGGGAGATCTGGAAGAAGACCTGAGAATCGAAGGGAACCTGGGCCGTTCTTTGCAAAATAGAAAAGTAATGACCGTCTTTCCTGATGGAGATCATGGAAAGCATGCAGTAACGCACGTAAAGGTGTTGAAACGGTATGGTCTCGTTACGCTGGTTGAATGTAAATTGGAAACTGGAAGAACGCATCAGATCCGTACACATTTGAAATGGAAAGGCCATCCGCTGTTCCATGACCTGGAATATGGCGGTGACCGCATTGTAAAAGGTACAACACATGATAAATACAAGCAGTTCATTTCAAATTGCTTTGATTTAATTCCCGGTCAGGCATTGCATGCAAAATCGTTAGGATTCCAACATCCGCGAACAGGAGAATGGATGCAATTTGATTCCGATTTACCCGACGGATTTCAAGTTTTACTACAGAAATGGGAGAGATACGTCTCTGAATAAATTATCACAAAAAGCAGGTTAGTCGTTTTTTTTTCCGCGATAAATAACGTGTATTCAAAATTTTAATTTAATTTCGGCAATCATGATAACTGTTTAACTATACCTTTAATCCATAGTTGTTCTATTATCACTGTGTTTATTATAAAAAGATTGCACCTTGCTATGAATGTTAAAACGCTTATTTTATCTGGACTTTTAGTTGTTTCCAGCGTGTCTTTCGGACAAGTGAAACAAATTAAAGATGCAAATACTCAGTTTAGAAGTGGAAATTACTGTGAAGCTGCAGAAAAAACCCAGCTAGCTTATTCGAAAATCAAGCGTAAGTCTAAATCAGGACTTGCACTGAAAGGCGAAATGGCTTTTAAAACAGCTGAGAGCTACAGAATGACAGACCAGTTCAAAAATGCGAACGAGTGGTATGAGAAAGCTATTTTATTGAAGTACCAGAAAAAAGAACCGCTTGTTTTGTTGTATAATGCGAACATGCTTCGTCAAATGGGTGACTTGAAAAAAGCTCAGGAAAATTACACGGCATATAAGGCGTTAGTTCCGGACGATCCAAGAGCGGACGTTGGAATTGCTTCTTGCAAGATGTTTGAAGAATTTAAGGAAAACAGAACACGTCACACGGTTTCAAACGTAAAAGCCTTGAATAAGGAAGGGTTTGAAATGGCACCGATGTTCGTGGATAAGAAAGAAACTCAAATCGCTTTCGGTACTTCCAGTGATCGTGAAGGACTTCAGGGTAAAGCAAAAGATCCGTTGACTTGTCAAAAATACATGGACATCTTCGTTTCTGAATTGGATAAAAAAGGAAACTGGCTGGAGCCAAAGCCAATCGTTGGAGATAGTATCAATACGGAAGATAGCGAAGGTACCTTATCTATTGATGCACGCGGTAAGACGATGTTCTTTACTCGTTGTCCGAGTTTGAAAAAGAAAAATTTAGGTTGTGATATCTATATGTCTGAATTAGGTGGAAAAGGATGGGAACGTCCGAAGAAACTTGCTTTGAAACCTAACGATACACTTTCTGTTGGTCACCCTTGTGTTAGTGATGATGCAAAATTCTTAATCTTTGCGTCTGATATGCCTGGTGGTCAGGGAGGTCACGATTTATGGTACACTACGTACGACAAAAAATCAGATTCATGGTCAATGCCAGCAAACATGGGACCTGAAATCAATACTGCAGGAAATGAATTGTTCCCAAGTTTCGCAAGAAATGGAGATTTGATCTACGCTTCTGACGGTCTTCCTGGAATGGGTGCCCTGGATATGTTCCGTGCTGAAAAAGTAGGAGATAAAAATCAGTGGGAAAAACCGACAAACTTCGGTTCGCCGATCAACTCTGAGTTTAACGACTATGCAATGGTTCAGGTAGATGACCGCAAAGGATATTTTACTTCTGAGCGTAAAGGAAACGTAGGTGAGCAATTCAGCCCGGATCTTTGGATGTATGAGTTGCCTCCGAACATTTTCAGCTTGAAAGTGAATGTATTTGACCTATTGGATAAAACACGCCAGACAAAGATCGAAGGTGTGAAAGTGGTTGTTACCGGATCAAATGCAAACGAGAAATGGGAAGGTTTAACTGCAAAAGACGGATCCGTATACTGGGATAAAAAACCAAACGGAGACCGTTACATTGCTGAAGAGTCTGATTACAAAGTAACTATTTCGAAAGAAGGGTACTACGAAGATAAATTGGGAGCATCGATCTCAACAAAAGGATTGAAATACAACCAGGATTTCGTATTGGATATGGGATTATTCCCGGTGAAAAAACCAATTCGCCTTCCGGAAGTACGTTATCCTTTGGCAAAATGGGATTTGTTAGTTGACTCTTCTATTAACTCAAAAGATTCCTTGATCTTCGTATATAACCTATTGAACGAGTTCCCTGGATTGGTACTTGAGTTGAGTTCACACACTGACCCTCGTGGTAATGATGTCTATAACCAGGTGCTTTCTGAAAACCGTGCTAAAGCTTGTTACAAGTACTTAGTAGAGGAAAAAGGAATCGATCCGCGCAGAATTATTCCTATCGGAAAAGGAGAACGTGAACCGAGAACAGTTTACTTGTTGGCTGGTAAATACACGGAATCTGAGCCGAAAGATGCAAATGGAGCAACGATCGCAGGAACCCAGGTAATTGTATTGAAAGAAGCTTACATTAACCAGTTCAAGAAAACAAACAAGAGATTGTTTGAGCAACTACAGCAGTATAACAGACGTACGGAAGGTAAGGTGATTACCCTGGAGTTCGATCCGGCTACGGCTCCTCCTGCAAATCCGGATTACCTGATATTTAAACCACTTCCGAAAGCGAAGTAAGAAGAAGTATTGCTTCTGATAAGAGACAAACGTTAGTGCAGTCAAAAAGTATCGTTCGCGATAATTGAAATACTGCTGAAAATAATTGCAAAAAGCCTTCATCAAAATGATGAAGGCTTTTTGTATTCCGTCCTCTCAATTGAATTTTGTAACTTTGCCCTTTCAAATTTTACTATGTCAGATATTCGATACAATTTACGAGGTGTTTCCGCAGGAAAAGAAGAAGTGCATAATGCAATCAAAAAAGTCGACAAAGGCTTGTTCCCGAAAGCATTTTGCAAGATCGTACCCGATTATTTGACCGGAGATGAAGACTATTGTATCGTTATGCACGCGGATGGTGCAGGAACAAAGTCTTCGCTGGCATACATGTATTGGAAAGAAACCGGTGATATTTCTGTTTGGAAAGGAATTGCCCAGGATGCATTGATTATGAATATCGATGATCTGCTGTGTGTCGGAGCTACCGAAAACATTTTGTTATCTTCTACCATCGGGAGAAATAAGAACCTGATTACCGGGGAAGTTATCGCTGCAATTATCAATGGAACGGAAGAATTGCTGGAAACGCTGCGTGAGCAGGGAATCGGAATCTATTCAACAGGTGGTGAAACCGCTGATGTGGGGGATTTGGTTCGCACCATTATTGTCGACTCTACGGTAGTTTGTCGCATGAAACGCTCTGAGGTGATTTCGAATCATACCATTCAGGGAGGTGATGTGATCGTAGGATTGGCTTCTTACGGCCAGGCAACTTATGAAGATGCATACAACGGTGGAATGGGATCCAACGGATTGACTTCTGCCCGTCATGATGTATTCAATAAAACATTAGCAGCTAAGTATCCAGAAAGTTTTGATGCAGCGGTTCCTGCCGAACTGGTATATTCCGGGTCTAAGAACCTCACAGATCAGATTGATGGTGTTCCGGTGGATGCCGGGAAATTGGTGCTTTCTCCTACGAGAACCTATGCACCGGTAATTAAAGCGATTTTGGATAAATGCCGTTCGTCTATTCATGGAATGGTGCATTGTTCCGGCGGGGCGCAAACAAAAGTGTTGCATTTTGTGGATGATGTTCATGTCATTAAGGATAATTTATTCCCGATTCCACCGCTTTTCAAAATGATTCAGGAAGAATCCGGTACTGATTGGAAGGAAATGTACAAAGTCTTCAATATGGGGCACCGCATGGAAGTTTATTTGCCGGAAAGTGAAGCGCAGCAAATTATCGATATCAGTAAGTCATTTGGAATTGATGCGCAAATTATCGGGCACGTAGAAAAAATGTCGGGAAAACAGGTAACTGTCCGCTCGGAAGTTGGAGAGTTCGTATATAACGGATAACAGAAAAATCCTCTTTGCGTTCTTTGCGGTTAAAATCAGAATAGAATTTGTTTTATCGCTAAGGCGCGCAAAGACAGCCGCTTTGTTTTGGGCGAGGTGATAAAGGAATTAAAGATTACAAAGATCATATGCAAGATTTATTAAGTAAACTGGAAGCAATTCATTTCCGATTTGTAGAGGTTGGTAAAATGATTACCGATCCGGACATTATTTCGGATATGGATCGCTATGTGAAGTTGAATAAAGAATACAGGGATTTAGAAGAGGTCGACAATGCCTATAAATCCTACAAGAATATTTTGGACAATTTAAAGAGTTCAAAAGAAATGCTGGAGGTGGAAACAGATCCTGAAATGCGTGAAATGGCGAAGATGGAGATCAACGACCTGGAGCAAAAGAAACCGGAACTGGAAGAAGAGATCAAAATATTATTGATCCCGAAGGATCCGGAAGACGATAAAAACGCCATTCTCGAATTGCGTGCCGGAACAGGTGGTGATGAAGCATGTATTTTTGTGGAAGATGTTTTCAGAATGTACACCATGTACTTTAAGGAAATGGGCTGGAACTACGAAATTGCGAACTCCTCCGAAGCTTCAGGGAAAGGATACAAAGAAATCTCTATGAGTATTGAAGGAGCAGGAATCTACGGGATGTTGAAGTTTGAATCGGGTGTACACCGTGTACAACGTGTTCCCGAAACGGAATCACAAGGTCGTGTCCATACTTCTGCAATTACTGTGGCGGTCCTGCCTGAAGCGGAAGAAGTCGATTTCGAACTGGATATGAATGATGTCCGTAAAGACACCTTCAGAGCATCCGGAGCGGGAGGTCAGCACATTAACAAAACGGAATCTGCTATTCGTTTGACACACATTCCTACAGGTTTAGTGGTGGAATGTCAGGATGGGCGTTCACAACATAAAAACCTGGAGAAGGCAATATCTGTATTGCGTTCCCGTTTATATCAGGCGGAATTGGACCGTGTTCACCAGGAACGTGCGGCTCAACGAAAGACTTTGGTATCGACCGGAGATCGATCTGCAAAGATCAGAACATACAATTATCCCCAGGGACGAATTACAGATCATCGCATCAACAAAACGATGTACAACCTCGGAGCCTTTATGAATGGAGACATTCAGGAAATGATTGATGCACTGAAAATGGCAGAAAATGCGGAAAAAATGAAAGGCGAATTGAATTGATTTCAATGAAAAATTGATAATTGAAAGGTGGTTGAGCGTAGTCGAAATCACCTTTTTTGTTTTTTAATACACCATTAACCGAATAATGACAACCATTCGCCATTTTTTTTAACCTTTTTGAAAAGATAAATGCGAATTTTACACCACAACAAAACAATATGAAATCAGGATTA
>CBFGPJ010000091.1:0-8595 GCA_965650615.1 uncultured Fluviicola sp.
GTTCTGAATAGAGACACGGTTGTTTAAACGCTCGAAGAACGGAATACGGAAGTTTAATCCCGGATGCATGATCCTGCGGTATTTACCGAACATGGTTACAACAGCTATGGTTCCCTGCTGAACGGTTACAAAGCTGAAGATTAGAAGGAGTACAGCAACTCCGATTAGAATGTATTTGATTTCTACTACCATAAAAAGTGATTTGAAACAAACATAACTATAATTGAAAATGTAGAATTGAAAATTGAAAAGTATTTTAATCTGAGTTGATTCCTTAAATCTTTAACCAAAAGGACACTGAGCGTAGTCGAAGCATGAACTTTTGAACCTGTTTCTTCTTGTTTAGGATTTTTCGAAAAAAGTTTTTCGCTGTTATAAAATAAACTCGAAAGAAAACCGTTAAAAGAAAAAACGCCCTTTAATAAGCCTATGGTAAATAAATACTTGACAAACATGCAAACACAGGAAGTTACTGAGATTGCGAATCCATCCGCAGCTGTTATCAGTCAGATTCTGAACTACAGCAAATCATTGGAAGTAAAGAAATTGAAGCGCAAAAAAGTGCTTTTGAACTTAAACTAGAAAAGATTGACCCGCTGATGCGGGTCTTTTTTTTGTGTTGAAGTTAAACCGTCAGTTCGAGTAGTGAAATGTAATGAAACATATCGAGAACAAGGTTTCAAGTCCATGTCTCGATATATTCCGAATTCCGTTTTACTTCATTCGAAACACTCGACAGGACAGAATATAGTAAATAAAAAAGCACCACCCATTTCTGAATGATGCTTCAATTATTTTTATTCCGGATTACCAGATCTTAGCAACCTTCTCATCCGGGTTGCGCATTCTGTCACCTGGTTTTACATTGAATGCTGCAAAGAATTCCGGACAGTTCATCAACGGTCCGTTCACGCGGTACATTCCCGGAGAATGCGGATCTGTCGCGATACGTTTTTTTAATTCTGCTTCTGTATAGTTGATTTTCCATAATTGCGCATAAGCAATGAAGAAACGCTGTGCCGGAGTATATCCGTCGATCACGATGTTTTTCTTGAAATCGTCTGTCATGGTGTATGCGTAGTATGCCATAGTCAAACCACCCAAGTCAGCGATGTTTTCACCCATGGTCAACTCCGGATTCACACAGTTATCAGAAATAGGGCAGAAGGAACTGAATGTTTTACCTAAGATTTCTGTTTTCGTAACGAATTTCTGCTTGTCGGTATCCTGCCACCAGTCGTTGTAACTTCCGTCTGCCGCGAATTTGGAACCGTTGTCATCGAACCCGTGAGTGAACTCATGCCCGATTACCATCCCGATTCTTCCGTAGTTTACTGCATCTTCTGCTTTCTCATCGAAGAAAGGAGGTTGCATGATTCCTGCAGGGAAAGCGATCTCGTTTAAAAGTGGGTGATAATAAGCATTCACTAAATGTGCAGGCATTTCCCATTCTTTACGGTTTACCGGTTTATGCAGTTTTTCCAGGTTTTCTTTGAAAGCAAAACTACGGCAATTGTCTATGTTCGCAACATAGTCAACCGGACTGATAACCAATCCCTTGTAGCTTTTCCACTCATCCGGGAAGCCAAGTTTTCTTCCGATTGCATTCAATTTTGCCAAAGCCTCTTTCTTGGTATTGTCTGACATCCAATCCAACCCATTGATCCGCATTCTGAAACTTGCCAACAGATTATCGACCATGGTGTTTACCCGGTTTTTTGCATTTACAGAGAAGTTTTTCTCCACAAATGCTTTTCCAAGCAATTCAGCCAGGGTTGAACCGGTAATTTCTTCGATACAACGTTCGTCGATTGGTTTCATGGTACTTGTTCCGCTCAAAACACCGCTGTAGAAATCAAAATTGTGTTTTACCCATTTTTCATCCAGTTTTCCGGCATAGGCGTTAATCGTGCACCAGGACAAGTAATTATTCCACGATTGGAAGGAAACATCATCCATCATGGTGTTGATTTGTTTCATGAAGTCAGGTTGTCCAACAATCAGTGAATCAAAGTGTTCGCATCCGATTTTAGCTAAATAAGCTTCGAAATCAAATTTCGGCATCGCTTTTACAACCTGGTCCAACGACATTTTGTTGTAAGTTTTTTCCGGTAAGCGCGATTCAGCCGGAGTCATCATGGCACCCGCCAATTCTTTTTCGAAATTGAAAATGTCATTGGCTTTCTTTTTTGCAGCTTCTTCCGAATCACCCAATAATTGAAATGATTTTTGGATGTGAAGGATATATGCATCACGAATTGCCTGTTTGTTTTCCTGGAAGTAATAGTCACGATTCGGTAAACCGATCCCGCCTTGTCCCCAGTAAGCCACATTTTTATTTACATCTTTCAAATCCTGTCCGATCCCGAAGCCGAAAACAGATTCGATTCCCAATTGATGTTGTTGGGCAATCAAGCTCACGAATTCGTCTTTCGATTTGATCTCTGCGATCTTAGCCAAACGGTCCGTTAAAGGTTTTGCACCTGCAGCATTACGGACAGTCATATCGGTATACGAAGTATAATAATCTCCCAACAACTGGTCCTGGCTTCCGGAAGATTTCATGTTGGATCCCGCAGCAGTTTGAAGAATTTCCTTCAAAGTGGCCTTATTTCGCTTATCCAATTCATTGAAGCTTCCCCAACGTGATTCCGTGTTTGGAACCGGATTGTTTTTACACCATGTTCCGTTCGAGAATTGGAAAAAGTCATCCTGTGGCTTTATCGAAAGGTCCATATAGGAAACATCGATACTGGTTGGTTTTGAAGTAATATCTGTAGTTGAAGCAACAACTTTTTCAGGAGCTTCGGTATGTGTTTTGGGTTGACAGGCAACTAATGACGTTGCAACAACTGCCAGCGGGAGAATTTTATTAACCATTGTTTTCCGGGTTTAAAAGCATTTCGACGTGCGGGATTTCATCTTCAAAGTATTCTTTACCAGTAGATACAAATCCACATTTATTATAGAATTTTTCCAGGTGTTTCTGCGCTGAAATTCTGATCGGTACCTTACCAAATTCATCGTGGGCAAATTGGATACATTTTTCCATCATCTCATATCCAACACCATTTCCACGGCATTCATTCGTTAGTACAACCCGACCAATTGCCACTTCCGGGTATGAAATTCCGGGGTGTAAAATACGTGCAGTGGCAATCACATCTCCTTTACCATCACGCAAAAGCAGGTGATAAGCTTTCTTATCTTTTCCGTCCAGGTCGAGGTAAGTGCAGTTTTGCTCAACTACAAAAGCTTTGAGTCTCAGTGCGATAATGTCGTGAAACTCATTCAGTGTTAGTTCTTTGTAAGGTTTAAATTGCCAATCTAAATGCATCTTTCTATTAATTACGAATTATTAATTCCGAATTCCGAATTTAGGATGCCATTTGTTTACGAGCGTTTATTAATTCGTAATTAGGCATTCGTAATTCGGAATTATTCAAGTTTGGATTACTCCAACGTTATACGGTTTTTCAGCCTTTTTATGGTTTGCCATTTCAATTCCGACTGACAAGAACTCTCTTGTTTTTGCAGGATCGATGATCGCATCCAGCCACAAACGCGAAGCAGCATAATACGGAGAAATTTGTTCGTCGTAACGTGCTTTGATCGTGTTATATAATTCTGTTTCTCTTTCCGGTGTAATTTCCTCTCCACGGGCTTTCAAAGAAGCAACTTCGATTTGAAGCAATGTTTTCGCAGCAGAAGCTCCGCTCATTACAGCAACCTCGGCAGTTGGCCAGCCAACGATCAAACGTGGATCGTATGCTTTTCCGCACATAGCATAGTTTCCGGCACCGTATGAGTTTCCGATAACTACCGTGAATTTCGGAACGACCGAATTTGCCATGGCATTTACCATTTTAGCCCCGTCTTTAATTATCCCGGCATGTTCCGACTTGGAACCTACCATGAATCCGGAAACATCCTGGAAAAAGATCAATGGAATATTCTTTTGGTTGCAATTCATGATGAAACGAGCAGCTTTGTCGGCAGAATCGTTGTAGATCACGCCACCAAATTGCATTTCACCCTTTGCATTTTTCGATAATTCGCGCTGATTTGCTACAATTCCAACGCTCCAGCCATCCAAACGTGCGTAGGCACAAACGATGGTTTTGCCATAATCACTTTTATATTCGGTGATGCTTCCTTCATCGAAAATACAGTCCAGGATTTGGTGAACATTGTATGGTTTTGCTCGTTCGGAAGGCAAGATCCCGTATACTTTCTTTGCTTCTTCTTTTGGTGCGATGGACTCAATACGGTCAAATCCGGCTGATTCCGGTGCACCGATCTGGCTCATCATTTTACGGATCGTTTTCAAACACTCTTCGTCGTTTGCTACTTTATAATCACATACACCGGAGATTTCCGTATGAGTTGTTGCTCCGCCTAATGTCTCGTTGTCAATGTTCTCACCGATTGCAGCTTTTACCAGGTAAGATCCTGCAAGGAAGATTGTTCCTGTTTTGTCTACGATCAGCGATTCGTCTGACATAATCGGAAGGTAAGCACCTCCTGCAACACAACTTCCCATAACAGCAGCAATTTGTGTAATTCCCATGGAACTCATCACGGCGTTGTTTCTGAAAATACGTCCGAAGTGTTCTTTATCCGGGAAGATTTCGTCTTGCATTGGAAGGTATACCCCTGCAGAATCTACCAAATAAATGATCGGTAGTTTATTCTCCATGGCGATTTCCTGTGCCCGTAAGTTTTTCTTTCCGGTAATAGGGAACCATGCACCGGCTTTTACAGTAGCATCGTTTGCAACAACAATACATTGTTTTCCGGAAACTTTCCCGATGACCATGACAACTCCGGCAGACGGGCAACCACCGTGCTCTTTGTACATTCCCATTCCGGCAAAAGCACCTACTTCAAAGCGTGGGGTATTCGCATCAAGCAGCATATCAATTCGCTCACGGGCAGTCATTTTTCCTTTTTCATGAAGTGCAGCGATCCGTTTTTCACCACCGCCTTTCATGATAGAGGCCAATTCGGACTCCATACGGGAGATCTTCAGCCTCATTTCATCATCGTTCTTATTGAATTCCAATTCTTTTGAATCAATTGCCATGTTTTTTCGTTTATTAGCGTCCCAAATATACACAATTCACTGTAGAAACTTTCTCGAACAAACTGAAAGAATGAGCGATTTCTAAATTACTTTTGTTACATGCAAGATACTTACAAGCACAAGGGAATGAGAAAGCAATTGATTGACCAATTGCGCAAAAAAGGAATAAGTGATGAGCGTGTGCTTACAGCATTTGATGCTATTCCGCGACATTTCTTCTTAGACCTGGCGTTTGAACAACAAGCTTATTCAGATGTTGCTTTTCAAATTGGTTCAGGTCAAACGATTTCTCAGCCGTATACTGTAGCTTTTCAAACATCGATCCTAGAATTGAAAAAAGGGGAGAAGGTATTGGAAATCGGTACCGGATCCGGATTTCAAAGCTGTATTTTGTGCGCTATGGGAATGAAAGTATTTTCCATTGAACGTCAGAAAGAACTGCATATCAAAGCGAAGAAGATCATTGATTATTTCGGGTTTACACCAAAGTTGTTTTTTGGTGACGGCTATGAAGGGAAAAAAACTTTTGCACCTTTTGATAAAATCCTGGTGACTTGCGGAGCTCCGTTTGTTCCTGAAAAACTGGTTCAGCAATTAAAAATAGGAGGGATGATGGTCATTCCGGTTGGAGATCTGGATACACAGGAAATGCACCGGATCACCAAGATTTCGGATACGGAATACAAAGAGGAAGTCTTCGGGAATTTTAGTTTTGTGCCGATGCTGGAGAAAACAGTGAAATGATTGAAAATTAAAAAAGGTTGCCTTCGACTACGCTCAGTCACCTTTTTTGTTTCTGCTTGCCTCGGACACTGAGCGGAACCAAAGTGTCAAGTTAAAAGGCTTTCATACGCATTTTGTATTTCCACAAATTTCTCGGCTGCCATTTTTTGCTGTGATTCCGTTCCGGTAGCAAATTTGTCCGGATGATGGACCTTAACGAGTTTCCGGTATGCTTTTTTGATTTCTTCCTGACTGGCATTTGTCGGAACACCAAGAATTTCATACGCATATTTTTTAGTCAAAGGTGAGGCTTTCTTTTCCTTCGTTTCTTTCCGATGCTCATTGTAAGCAGCATAAATGGCGATGATCTTGGTAAGGTTATCGGGGAGCAATCCCAAATCTGCGTTGATCTTTTTCAGAAAATTCAATTCAGGAGAACTCATTTTTCCATTGATCAGGGCCAAACCTGTCAGAAAATAGATGACCTGTGAGCGCGACCCTTCGTCTTTCAGGTGCATTTTCATCCAATCCGTGATTGTTTCCGTTCGAATCGGATATTTCAGTGAAAAGAGGAGTGAGTCGCCGAAATTGTAAGTAGCAGCCGGAAAATACCGATTGAAATACTGATTGATGAATTGGATCTTTTCTTTTGATTCCTGGTAATTGATGAGCATCAGCTTGGCTCCTAAAGCGAGGTATGCTTCGAGGTAATTGTCTTCGGTTGGTTTCAGGCTTGGAGGAAAAATTCCTTTGCGCCAGGAGCGCGCATGACGGGTTTTGTAAATGTATAATGTAATTCCGCCAACAAATGGAATTCCGAATAGCAGAATTACCAACCAATCCGGTAAATCGGCCACAGGTTCGAAGGAGAGTGGAAGCATTAGTTTCATAACGAACAGTTCTATTGTATTAACGCAGGGAAGCTCCAAAGTAACAAATTTCGGTTTTAAATTGTTGATTACTTATCGATCGATTGTAAACCTTTTAGTTAACAAGTTAACACCGATCAATTGATTGAATAATCGATTAGCGATGAATTGTTGTAAACCTTTTAGCTAATTGGTTTACCAATATTTGCACGCTGTAAACCATTTAGTTAACTTGTTTAAGAATCGCTTGCGCCTGCATCTTCTCCAGTTACTACACTTACTGATTGTTGATCTTTTAACTGTCCCGATAGCTATCCCGACGTTTACAGGCGCACAAACATAAACGAGTTGCAATTGTTTTCGATGTTATTCATAGGGCAACTAATTGAAAGATGAAAATCTAGCGGAAATTTTACTTTTGTGGTTCGACAGAAGTATATGAAAAACCTGAAATGGATTACCTACCTAAATTTAGTTCTTTACGGACTTTTTATCTGCTTGAATCTCGTTGAGCTCATTTGGAATAGTAATCTTTATTCCTGGGGTCCTGACTTACACACTTCCGGCTCATCGTTTTTTATGAAGGCTGAGTTACTGATTCATGATATTCTGAATATAGTAGCTACTGTTGCAATCATCCTGTTTTTGATGTTTTGCAATTACTTTGTTAAGAAAAACGAATTGGGAAAGTCTTACCATTTTCTGTTGGTATTACTTGGTTTTTTTCCTATTGCAAACTATTTCCTGCTTTTCATTATTTGGAGAAAGTTGAATCAAAGTTTGTTCAATTATTTCGGTATGTCTTATAAAAGTACAGATCGGTTGATTGTTTTGCTGTGGGTTTTGGAACTTTCATATGTACTTTGTCCAACACTTATTACAATTGCTCAATATTATTCCCATAACCCGGAACTAGTTATGCTGGTTTCCAAGCTGACTATTTTGGGGCCGATAGCGCGTTCGGTTTATTTGTTTGTAATTTCTGTATTTTACGTATCATACTTTATCGGTTTTAAGAAAGGGATGAAGAAAAGTGAGAGCGGTGTAAGGGATATGATTGAAAACGAATTGATCGATTGATTTGAGGCAGTTAAAGGTTGTAAACCATTTAGTTAACTCGTTTAAATAGAGTTGAGTGTAATTTATTGATATTTAATTTGTTGCATTCGATTGGCAGCAATTTCACTAAACTCCTTTTACTTTCTTTTACACCTTTTTTAAAATAATTTCCACTCCCGTGTCACTTTTCCGGAACTCCTTACACTAACTTTATCAAGAGACCAATTTATCGAGATGGCGGCCACGAAGAAAAAACGTTTTATGGAGCTTTATGGACCTATACATGTGAGGTTCGAGAAGTTTTGTAAAGCAAGAGCATACGGAAATTTCAATTTCAAGGATTTGATGCATGATGCGTTGGTGGTCGCTTACGAACGTTTCGATTCTTTGAAAAAGGAAGAAGCCTTTTTGCATTTTCTCTTCGGAATCGCCATTCGCTTGCTGGCAAATGAGAACCGGAAGATCAGTACGGAACGTTTGTCCGACCATGCACAAGTCTACAATTATTCAGTAGAAAGTGACCGGACGGACAGAATGTTGGAGATTAATTTGTTGTACGAAGCCATTTCCAAATTACCTGATTTGCAAAAAGAGAGTATTATCCTCTTTGAGATTTCAGGGTTTTCGATTAAAGAAATTGCTGAATTGCAACTGTCTTCAGAAGATGCTGTGAAACAACGCCTGGTTCGGAGCAGAAAGAAACTCCTGGAATTGATGACTGAAAAGAAAGAAGTAGAATTAAATAATTTGGGTTATGACAGAAGATAGACTTTCCGGTTTGTTTGATGAGATTCGAAAAGAGTCGGCTCAAACTTCTATTTCTGAGGTGGATCAATGGATTGATGCTGCGGTGGCTGC
>CBFGPJ010000092.1:0-8551 GCA_965650615.1 uncultured Fluviicola sp.
AAGGAGGTGTTTCATGGGGTTAAGATAGTTAGAAATAAATGCGATCATCAAAAATCTATAAACTATTTATTTTCTCAGCCGGTCAAAATCCAAATCATACTCCACTCTACTTCATTCCTCTTCAAAGGAGAAGCCTAAAACCCCTTCTTCATTCGTAACTCGGAATTAGGAATTCGTAATTATTCCACTATCTCTCCCAACCTTTCAAACGCCTGGTCCATATTCATCACATGGCTGTAGATTAAGCGCAGCTTGTCATTCTTCTCACTCATTTTACAGTCTTTCGGATTGCTTTGAACATACTTTAAAATCTGTGTAAACATCGGTGATTCGTAATATTTGCTCTGCGGATTGGAAACAAAATACCCGATCATTGATCCTTGTTTGATCACCAGTTTTTCGAAACCGATTTCCTGGGCCAGCCAACGCAATTCGAAGGATCGCAATAACTCTTTCACTACCCGTGGAAGCGGACCGAAGCGATCTATCAATTGCTGCTTGTAATTTTCGATCTCTTCCTTGGTATTCAGGTTGTCCAAATCCTGGTAAATACTCAGGCGTTCACTGACATTGTTGATGTAATCTTCGGTAATACGCAACTCGAAATCGGTTTCCAAAACACAATCTTTTACGAAGTGCGCTCCCATTGTCTCGGTATTGCGATCATCGTATAAATCCTTGAATTCTTCTTCCTTCAATTCATCCATGGCCTCGTTGAGGATCTTCTGATACATTTCGAAACCTATTTCAGAAATGAATCCGCTTTGTTCTCCACCCAAGAGGTTTCCTGCTCCCCGAATGTCCAAATCCTTCATGGCAATGTTGAAACCGGAACCCAGATCCGAGAACTGTACCAAGGCCTCCAGGCGTTTCCGTGCTTCGGAAGTCAATAAACTGATCGGTTGTGAAATGAGGTAGCAAAATCCTTTTTTGTTGGAACGACCCACACGTCCGCGTAACTGATGCAAATCGCTCAATCCGAAATTGTGTGCATCATTGATGATGATCGTATTTGCATTCGAAATGTCAATTCCCGACTCGATAATCGTGGTTGCAAGCAACACATCGTATTCGCCCTGGATGAAATCCATCATGATCTTTTCGAGCTGTTTTCCGTCCATTTGTCCGTGACCGATTGCCACTCGAACTCCCGGGCACAAACGGGAGATCATTCCTGCCATTTCTTTGATATTTGCCAGGCGATTATGCACAAAATAGACCTGTCCACCCCGACTCACTTCGTAAGAAATTGCATCGCGAATGGCTTCTTCATTGAATGTGATTACTTCCGTTAACACCGGTTGGCGGTTCGGTGGCGGTGTGTTGATAATACTCAAATCACGTGCACCCATTAAGGAAAATTGCAGGGTTCTCGGAATTGGTGTAGCGGTTAAGGTCAGGGTATCGACTGTTGTTTTCAGTGTTTTCAATTTGTCTTTTACAGCTACGCCGAATTTTTGCTCTTCATCGATAATGATCAATCCGAGGTCCTTGAATTTTACCTTGTCACTGACAATTTTATGTGTTCCGACCAAAATATCGATCTCCCCGCTTTCCACTTTTTTCAAAGTTGTGGTGATTTCTTTGGCCGATTTAAAACGGTTGATATAATCCACCTTAGCGGGGAAATTCTTTAATCGTTCTGCAAAAGACCGGGCATGCTGATGGCTCAGAATGGTTGTAGGAACGAGAATCGCTACCTGCTTGCTATCCGCAACCGCTTTGAATGCTGCGCGAATTGCAACTTCTGTTTTTCCAAAACCAACATCTCCACAAACCAAACGGTCCATCGGCATGTCTTTTTCCATGTCTTCTTTCACTGCCTGGGTTGCTTTCAATTGGTCGGGAGTGTCTTCATACATGAAGGATGCCTCCAACTCATTTTGTAAATAAGTGTCAGGAGAAAACGCAAATCCAGGTTGACTTTTGCGTTTTGCGTATAATTGGATCAGGTCGAAGGCCAATTCCTTGATGCGTTTCTTGGTCTTTTGCTTCAGAGTTGCCCAAGCCTGGGTTCCCAATTTGTTCATCTTCGGTGCAGCCCCGTCTTTCCCGGTAAACTTCGAAATGCGGTGCAACGAGTGAATACTCACATAAAGTACATCACCATCCTTGTACACCAGGCGGATCGCTTCCTGCGGTTTTCCATTCACATCGATGGTCTGCAAACCTGAAAATTGTCCGACTCCGTGATCGATATGCGTTACATAATCTCCTTTTTGGAGGTTGTAAATCTCCTTTAAAGTCAAGGCCTGTTTTGCCTGGCGGAAACCTTCTTTCAATTTAAAACGGTGATAACGCTCAAAAATCTGGTGATCGGTATAACAAACCAATTTCAATGAAGGAATAATAAATCCTTCATGAAGTGCGATGTTCATCGGTTCAAATTCCACTTCGGCACCAATGTCTTCAAAGATCTGGTACAAACGTTCTATTTGCTTGGGTTGGTTCGAGAAAATGAGGTTTTCCGATCCTGCCTTTTTACGTGCAATCAAATCATCCTTCAATAAATCAAAATCCTTATTAAACGTTGGTTGATGCAAGGTTTCGAATGTGATTGTTTCAGAAGCCTTAAAGGCATATTCCGGTCCGATCTCCACGATCGAATGCAGCGGGAGTTGTTCTTTCCAATCGGAAGGATGCATATACAATTCGCTCGGCAAACTGTGTTTGATTGTATTCTTTGGAAGTGAATCGTAGACCTTTACTGCTTTCTCATAATCTTTTTCCAAAGCCGCTTTTACCAGGTCATTGGATGCCAGCCAAATGGTTGTTTGCTTACCAATGAATTCTAAAAATGTCCCGTTTCCATTCAGCACCAGCTGGCGTTGCACATTCGGAACAACAGAAAAATGGGTGTGTGTATTGATCGACAATTGCGAAACCGGATCAAATGTTCTGATCGAATCCACCTCATCACCAAAGAATTCCACCCGGAAAGGCTGATCATTGGAAAAAGAGAAAATATCAACGATCCCGCCACGAATGGAGAATTGTCCTGGTTCATAAACAAAATCCACACGTTCAAATCCATATTCCAATAAGAATTCATTGAAAAAATCAATGGAATAGGTTTTGCCGCGTTCCACACGCATGGTGTTTTCAGAAAGTTTTTTCTGAGTTGGAACCCGTTCGAACAACGCCTGTGGATAAGTAACCACCCAGGTGTTCTTTCCGGTATTGACTTTTTCCAGTACTTCGGCACGCGCTACCACGTTTGCATTATCGGTTTCTTCCAACTGATAAGGCGTCCTGTAAGAAGCGGGGTAAAAATAAATATGCTTATTGTCCGGATACAATTGTTCGAGATCGTTGAGAAAATAGGCTGCAGTTTCCTTATCCTCCAGGATAAATAAATGATTTCCGGGAACTTGCTCGCATACGGAAGAAACCGCGATTGATTTGGAAGAACCGATCAGTCCTTTCCAGTGAATACGTATTTCTGCCTGCTGTAATAAATTAGCTGTTTGATCGAGTCCTTTGAGCTTTTTGAAAAGTTGTAAAAAATGTGCCTGGTCCATATTTTGAATAAACAGTTTAGGGGACACAGCGCACTGTACCCCCTTGTAATCCCGATATTGGGACGGTGCAAAGATCGTGATTTTTCATTGAAAGAGCATCCTATTTTATAACTATTTTTGACTTCAAATCAATCAACATGAGCGACTTCGGAACAATGATCGGCATTACGAAAAAAGACAAATCCGCTTTTTCAGAGGCTGAATTCAATGACATTAAAGTAATTACCGGAACTTACAAGACCGGATGCACCCATACCAATTCTCTTTCGGAACCTTTTCTGTTTGGTGTGGGGAAAACCCAAAGATTAGACAGTCCTTTGTTCTATGAAGTCAATGTATTGCTTTCAGACTATTACGGAGACCGGAAAATGTATGATTGGCACAAAGACGTAGATCTGAAGTACGGCAAAATCGTAACAGATGAGTTGAAAAAATTACTGCCTGAAAATTATGTGCTGACGCTTGCATATGAATGGTGGTAATTTCTTTTTTAGTTCAAAAATGAAATCAAAATTTTCATTTTGAAAAAAATCCGGTTCCCGCAAAACTTAAAAATTCATCAAAATCAAGGGTTTCCGTTTTTGGCACAGCTTTTACTAAGTAGCAGGAAAACAAAAACCGAAAATTATGAAAGCGATATATTTTGCAGCGTTGATTTCAGTGGGAATGTTGGGGATTTCAACTGGGTGTAAGAAGAAAGAAGGAACAAGTCAGATGACTGTGAAGATGGTAGATGCACCCGGTGATTTCCAACAGGTAAATGTAGAAGTTTTGCAAGTACAAGTTCATCATGACGGACAAGGTTGGATTAATTTACCAACGAATGCCGGTATTTATGATTTGTTGACTTTGCAAAATGATGTTTCTGCAACACTGGTGAATGCCGGAACGCTTCCTTCAGGACATTTGGAGCAATTCCGTTTGATCCTTGGAGATGAGAACAACGTGATGGTAGATAGTCTTTTTTATCCATTGGCAACTCCTTCGGCACAACAATCCGGGTTAAAAATTAATCTGAATGCTGATTTTGCACCGAATACACTGTATGAATTAGTGCTCGATTTCGATGCAGAAGCCAGTATTGTGACCCATGGAACAGGTACATATTCGTTGAAACCGGTTATTAAGGTTTTATCGATCAATCCAATTTAAAGCTTTAGGTGTGGTGTAATAAGTAGTAGTAGTATGTCCACGAAAGCCATTCGTCTCCACGGGTGGCTTTTCTATTTTAGGTCGGTACATTCAAATCAACCACCTGCCTTGCTAACTCACCCGATCAATCCGTTCCGTCAACAGAAGTATCATCCGTCCAACTTGTTTTGAAAGGCTCGCGTTCTGTGTTATTATTCACTTAATAACTCAATTTATGAAAGCAATCATTACATCATTTTTGATCTTAGGTATGAGCGGAGTCGCATTCGGACAAGGTTCTCTTACTCTAATCACCGAGAACCCGAATGTCAGATACGCTGTTTCCAATAACGGAATGCTCTTTAGCAACCCCAGTTCAACGGGAGGTTATTTCGTTCCAAAGGACAGTTTGGTAAGTTCCATTTATGGTCTGTCATTCGTTGCTGTCGGAGAGGATTTTAACGGAATCGTGAAAGGCGCAGCTTCTCAATTCATGAACTCTGATTTCACTCCCGGTCCGTATTTACCGAATGTAGCCAACTACAGCACCCAATCCTATCTGAACAAATATCAATCCTCCTTGTGGTATATCACAAAATCTGAGATAGACTATCACATAGCCCA
Organism: uncultured Fluviicola sp.; assembly: GCA_965650615.1. Lineage (GTDB taxonomy): Bacteria > Bacteroidota > Bacteroidia > Flavobacteriales_D > Crocinitomicaceae > Fluviicola. The sequence goes on from CBFGPJ010000092.1 coordinate 5,277, forward strand.
TTGGATGGACCAGGGCTACGTTGTTCCGGGACCAATTGCTTTCTGGCCGGGTAACGGAGATACGGGTAATGGTGAAAGCTCCTTACTTGCGCCATTCCACGACATAGATGGCGACCAGGTTTATGAACCACAAAATGGTGATTATCCTGTAATCCGTGGAGATCGCTCCGTTTATTCGATTATCAACGACAGTAAGATCGTTCATCCTTCCGGAATTGACCGCGCAGGAATCGAGGTTCATATGCAATTTTACCAATACGACGATTCTTCGGACGAGGTATTAAACAATACCGTTTTTTTCCAAACGACCGTTTTTAACCGTGGAACACAAACACTAAACCATTTCCATGTTGGTCATATCGTGGATTTCGATTTGGGAAATCCATATGATGATTACATCGGAACAGAACCGGGAAGAAACCTGGTTTATGGATACAACGCTGATATGAATGATGAGGACTTCTCAGGAAATCCGGGTTTTGGTTCCATGCCCCCTGCTGTGGGAATTGTTAGCCTGGACAGAACGTTAAACTCTAATGTTATAGTGACAAATCCTTCCAGTCTAAATAACGCTTCAGCTTATTACAATATCTTAAGCGGACTCTTACCGGATGGAAGTCCGTTACTCGACGGAAACAATCAACCCACCACTTATTCTTACAACGATATCACCCCAGGCAACACCTGGAATGAATTGGCACTGGGAAATCCTCCGGGAGATCGCCGATCTGTTACAGGACATGATGAGGCTGTTTTTGGTCCGGGGAAGGTCCTTTGCTATAATCATGCAGCCATTTTTGCCAGAAAACACACTGGAACCTTAACTGCAAGTGTAGACAGTTTGTTTCATGTTGCAAACTACATCCAGGATTTCTATGACGACCAGAACTTTTACTGTGAAACGGAGTTTTTGAACTTGACTGAAGAACAGATCCTTTCCGTTTCACTCTATCCGAATCCGGCTAAAGACCAAATTCGTATTGACGGCCTGGCTTCAGGGACTTACCGGATCATAAACCTGGAAGGAAAAGAAATTCTTGCAGGAAACCTGGATTCTCCTATCATCCGCATCGATTCTTTAAAGAATGGTTTCTACCTGCTTGAAATCACTTCCGGGGGAAAATACGATCGGAAATCATTTGTGAAAGAATAGATTCCGAAAATTCTTTTTTGCGCACAAAACCCTTTGGAAACGGAGGGTTTTTTCTTTTTCCGGAATTTTTTTAAAAAAAATAAGCGTTTGGAATGAACCTTTGATGAACGGCTGAGTAATCCTTTTAGAAACCAAGAATTCAAGCGCGCGCAGATTTTTTTAAATTAATGACATGAAACACTTATTTATCGGACTTACTTTTTTGACTTGCTTTCATTCCTTTGCACAAAAGGATGGCGGAACCATTCAAAAACCCGAAACTGTTTACAGTATTGCGAAAGAAGTGAAAGAAACTTCCTGGTACGAAACACAGATCAACCTGTGGAAAGCAGAAATAGACAAAAACAGTAAAAACGGAGAAGCATGGATTAACTATTACCGAGCTAATCGCGCTTTGAGAAACTTATCATCAACAGAAGAATCACGTACTAAATGGGATACTCAGTGTAAAGCCATTCATGAACAGGTTTGGAAAGAAATGCCCAAAAGCTTTGAAGCTTATTTCATTCAGTATTCTGAAAATGGATTCCGAAAGGATGCAAGTGAGGATCTCTTAGCTGCGCAAGCGCTTCGACCGGATGATCCATTGATCCAGGACCTGCTTATGATTCATTACGAATTGAAAAATGACATTGAAAAACGGGATTTCTACGCCAAACGATTGTATGAGAATAACGAGCTCTGTGCCGGAATGTTGAATTGGGGATACAATATTCTTTCGGAACTGGACGAAAATGCAATCCTGTTTACTTACGGAGATAACGACACCTATGCACCATGGGTTGTTCAGGCTGCCAAAGGTTTCAGAAAAGATGTTACTATCATCAATTTACATTTGATCCTGCTCGACAATTACCGTGATCGCATGTTGAAGCGATTGGGTTACGAACCGTTCACTGACCGGGAAACCGAAACAGAAGAAGAGGCTAAAAAACTTTCAAGAGAATTGTACGAACATTTCCTAAAAGGCAAGCGCCCTGCTTATTTTTCTGCCAGTGCAATCAACGGATTTGAAGAACTCTATGGAGATAAATTGTACCTGACAGGACTTGCTTACAAATACAGTGAATCGAGTTTTGACAATACAGCCGTTATCCGCAGAAATTATGAAAAACGCTATTTACTGGATTACCTGAAAGAAGTCTTTTCATTTAATATCGGGGATTTAAAAGGTGAGCAATTCAACGGAATGTATATACCATCTATGATTAAATTATACCAGCATTACGATGAAAGTGAAGAAATACTGAAAAAACAAAACCTGGAACTCCTGTTATTAAAAGTGGCTGAACAAAGCGGTCAGCAAAGCGAAGTCATCGAACTTCTTTCTTCACGGGAAAAACCGGCTTCCATCCTTTCGGCGGTACTGGATTTGAAAACACTGGAAAATAATATGATTCCCGTTAGTGGAAACGTGCAAATGGATAAATACGAGGTTACAAACGGAGACTACAACAAATTCTTGAACAATCTGAAACTTTCCGGCCAAACAGAATTGTACCGGGTAGCTCTGTATGATTCTACTCAATGGACCAAGGGGAAATATACAATTAGCTTAAACGATCCGATTAAAGATATGTATCACTGGCATCCTGCATTCCAAAACTATCCGGCTGTTTGCATTTCATATGAAGGAGCAAAAGCCTATTGCGAATGGCTAACCAAACAATACAATTTACAGCGCAAAAGAACGTATACCCAGGTTGTATTCCGTTTGCCGACTGAGAAGGAATGGAGAACAGCGGCGGGCTCCGGTGACCCGAAAGCCATTACTCCTTTCCCGAATAATGAAATTAAGGAAGCTGATAATAAACACTATCGTGGAAACATTCGCACATCGCAGGAGCGCTTTTTTGAAGATGGTGGATTTCACCAGGTGAATGTGAAATGTTATGATCCGAATAAAATGGGATTCTTCAATACCCTGGGGAACGTTTCCGAAATGACCAGCAGTAAAGGAAAGGCATTGGGAGGATCCTGGTATGACTTATTTGAAGATTGTACCTTTGATAAAACACAGACTTATTCAAACCCGGACCCAAGCGTCGGTTTTCGAATTGTGATGGAGATAATAGAAAAGTAAAAAGCCTAAGTATACTTGAAAAGTTTACATCATAAACAA
>CBFGPJ010000093.1:0-8551 GCA_965650615.1 uncultured Fluviicola sp.
TGTGCCCCGATCAATTTATACGGAGCTACCAAGCTTACTTCAGATAAACTGTTTGTTGCAGCTAATAACATCCGCGGAAAACGGAATGTCAAGTTTTCGGTTGTACGATATGGAAATGTCATGGGATCAAACGGCTCTGTGATTCCTTTTTTCCTGAAAAAGAAAAAAACAGATGGAATATTGCCCATCACGGTGGAAACAATGACCCGTTTCAATATTTCGCTCCAGGGCGGTGTTGATATGGTCATGCATGCTTTGGAAACGGCTTGGGGCGGTGAAATTTTCGTTCCGAAAATACCTTCTTACCGCATTCTGGATGTTGCCGAAGCAATCGGCCCGGAATGTGAAAAACCCGTAATTGGTATTCGTCCCGGTGAAAAGATCCACGAGGAAATGATCACAATGTCGGATTCTTTTTTCACTTACGATCTTGGAAAATACTATACGATTCTTCCTCAAACACCCTATTGGAAACTGGATGATTTTATTGCGCATTTTTCTGCTCAAAGAGTTCCGGAAGGTTTTGCCTATACTTCCGACAAAAACTCGGAATGGGAATCGGTGGAAGATCTTCGTAAATTAATCGTAGAACACGTAGATCCAACTTTTAGTGTATGAGCAAATCAATTCCATACGGAAAGCAAGAAATAACACCGGAAGATATCCAGGCCGTCGTAGAAACACTTCAGGCTGATTTTCTGACACAAGGTCCAAAGATTGCAGCATTCGAAAATGAATTTGCTAAATACACCGGCTCAAAATACGCTGTCGCGCTAAGCAATGGAACTGCCGCACTTCACCTGGCTGTAATGGCATTGGGCATTCAGGAAGGCGAATACGTTATTTGTACGCCGATTACTTTTTCAGCTTCCGTGAACTGTGTCCGTTACTGCGGCGGGCAGGTTTTGTTTGCAGATATCAATCCTCAGACTTACCTGATGGATATTGAGTCCGTTAAAACAGTTATCCGGAATAATCCGGAGAAAAAAATAAAAGGGATCATTCCAGTTGATTTTGCCGGACGAGTTCCTCAACTGGATGAATTCAGAGCGTTAGCCGATGAACATGCTATGTGGATCATTGAAGACGCCTGTCATTCACCCGGTGGTTTCTTTATTGATCAGAATCAAAATCACCAGGTTGCGGGGAACGGCCTGTTTGCCGACTGCTCTGTTTTTTCATTTCATCCCGTGAAGCACATTGCAACCGGTGAAGGTGGAATGATCACTACAAACAATGAAACACTTTACAAACGTCTGTTGACCCTTCGCACACATGGAATAACACGTGATACTGATTCCTTTGAGAATAGTATTGAGTTTGCTGTCGGAAACAGTACTTCCCGCGATTCCTACCCACTGTGGTATATGGAAATGCAGGAACTTGGGTACAATTACCGCATCACAGATTTTCAGGCGGCTTTGGGCATTTCCCAATTAAATCGTGCTGGCAAAAACCTGGAAAAAAGACGCTCCATAGCAAAATACTATTCAGAAGCTTTCAGTGGTGTCCCTCAAATCATTCACCAATCCGGTTTGATCGAAGGCCATGCCTATCATTTATATGTGCTGGAAGTGGAAGACCGAAAAGGGTTATACGATTATTTGAGAAAACAATCCATTTTTGCCCAAATTCACTATATTCCCGTTCACTTGATGCCATATTACAAAAAACAAGGGTGGAAAGAAGGAGACTTCCCCTTTGCAGAAACATATTATTCAAGATGCATCAGTATTCCAATGTATCCATCATTGACACAGGAAGATTTGGAATACGTCGTTGCATCCGTCAAATCATTCTACAATGGCTAGGCTGGCAATCATTCCGGCGCGAGGCGGCAGTAAACGGATACCGCGCAAAAACATCAAGGATTTCTTAGGAAAACCTATTATTGCCTACGCCATAGAAACTGCCTTGAAAAGTGAGCTGTTTGATACCGTGATGGTTTCAACGGATGACAAAGAAATTGCCACAATTGCCCAACAATACGGAGCACAAGTCCCCTTTTTCAGGAGCGAGCAAAACAGCAATGATTTTGCAGGAACTTTTGAAGTGATTGAAGAAGTTATTCAATACTATTTGAAACATGGAGAAACCTTCGAAGAAGTTTGCTGCATTTATCCCTGCACACCTTTACTTCAACAAAAAGACCTGTCCGACTGATATCACCAATTAACAAAAGGCGCTTATTCTTCTGTTTTTCCGATCGGACCTTATTCTGCCCCGATCCAAAGAGCTCTTACTATTTCTGGCGAAAAGCTGGAATATATGAATCCCGAACACCGGTTCACACGCTCACAGGACCTGGAAAAATCATATTTTGATCCAGGACAATTTTACTGGATGAAACCTGCTGATGTGATGCAGCAAAAAGGAATCTTTACGGATAATACCGGCTGCATTATAATGGACGAACTTTTTGCTCAGGATATCGATAATGAAACCGATTGGAAATTAGCAGAACTGAAATACCAATTCCTTAATTCATAACACCATGAGTTCATCCGAAACAATTTCCTTCGTTGAAAACAAATACGGTTACCTGGAAATAGCGCAAAAGCCAAGCCCCGAAGAATTGGAAAAATATTATGCAGATATTTATTTTCAAACCAGCCAGGGCGCATATGAAGCAACTTATTCAGAGCAGGAATTGACGTTTTTCACCAATTCCAATCACCTGAAATCAGAAATCATTGCGGAATTTTTCAAAGACAGCTCAAAATCACCTCGTAAGCTGCTCGACGTGGGATGTGGTGAAGGTTTTACCATGGACTATTTTTTCAAGCTTGGCTGGGAAATAAATGGTATCGACTATTCTTATGACGGAGTCCGTAGACAAAATCCCGCCATGGAACCATTTGTTTTGCAGGGAGATATTTATGTAAGAATTGCGGAATTGATTGAAAAGAAAGAACAATACGATGTAATTTGTATTCTAAATGTACTGGAACACGTAATTGATCCCATTTTAATCTTGCAACAACTAAAGGAATTAATCTCACCGGGAGGCCTGCTGATCATTTTAGTGCCCAATGATTTTTCTACTTTGCAGAAAAATCTTTTGGCTGATAATAAAATCTCCCGTCAATTCTGGGTAAAAACTCCGGACCATTTGAATTATTTCTCTAAAGATTCGCTGATTGCATTGTGTGAAAGCCAGGAATTGACATTTTATAAGTGTTTATCTGATTTTCCAATAGATTATTTCCTAGCAAACCCCGACAGTAATTACATTGAAGATGGAAGCAAAGGTAAAAACTGCCACCAGGCACGTATGTGGCTCGATAATCTTCATTGTTCTATTTCTATCCCAAAAACAATCGAACTTTATGAGGCTTTTGCCAATTTAGGGTCCGGCAGACAATTGACAGCATATTTCACCAAACCATGAACTACTCCAGGTATTTAAATAGCACATCCTATTCCCTGAACGATTTCCAGGTAACTCCCATGCGGGAAAGTGATATCTTCCTGATCAAGGAATGGAGGAATGCACAAATGGATGTTCTGAGACAGAACAAATTGATCAGCGACGAGGAACAAACGAACTATTATCGGAACGTAGTTGTTCCAAGCTTTGAAAAAGAACAGCCGAATATTATGCTTTTCAGCTTTTTGCATCAAGGCGAATGTATTGGTTATGGTGGCTTGACCAATATACGCTGGCAGGACAAATGCGTGGAGCTTTCCTTCCTGGTAAATCCGGCTCATGTTTCAGATCCGGTGATTTACGAGCAAGATTTCAGGCATTTTATAGAGCTCATGAAAGAAATCACTTTCAAAGAACTGGGTTTCAATCGCCTATTTACGGAAACTTACGATATACGCGACCATCATATTAGAATTTTAGAATCTTGCGGTTTTATTCTTGAAGGCCGAATGAGATCTCACGTATGTATTAATGGTATCTTTGTAGATTCTTTGATACATGGAATATTAAAAACGGATTATGGATTTTAAGGGAAAACGGATTTTTATCAGTGGCGGAGCAGGCGTTATCGGAACAGAAATGGTGCAGCTGCTTCATCAGCAGGGAGCTCATGTCATGGTGGGAGACCTGAAACCGATTCCAGCAAATTTCCCGACAACGGTCAATTACCGCCAAGGGGATTTGAACTTCATCTCTCAAGCGGAATTAAATCAGTTCAACCCGGAATATTTTATCCATTTGGCAGCAACATTTGAGCGTTCAGCCGAAACCTATGAACACTGGGAAGAAAACTTCCGCCACAATATCTTGTTGAGTCATCATTTGATGACATTGATGCGAAATGTACCCGGTTTAAAACGTGTGGTTAATGCGTCGAGTTACCTGATCTATGACAAAACACATTATCAATTTAAGGAGGCTCAAAATCAGCCCGTAAAATTGACAGAATCACATAGTATCAACCCACGCAATCTAACCGGATTGGCAAAACTGGCCCACGAAATCGAACTGGATTTCCTGGCTTTATTTAAATCCGATCGATTCACAAGTATTTCCGCACGTATTTATCGCGGTTACGGTAAAAACTCCCGGGATATCATTTCCAGATGGGTCAGAGATCTTTTGAACAACGAAACAATTGTGGTCTACAATCCGGAAGGATTCTTTGATTACATCTATGCCCAGGATACAGCGAAAGGATTACTTAAACTTGCTCTTTGCGATCAAACGGGAATTGTGAACCTTGGAACAGGAAGATCCCGCCAAGTTGGGGATGTCGTTCAAATTCTGAAGGCACATTTCCCGCAAATGAACATCGAGTATATTCGCAAAAGGGACGAGTTAATCGAAGCTTCTGAAGCAGATACGACCTTATTGAAAAGCTATATTGACTGGACGCCCGAAAGAAACCTGGAAGATACGATTCCGGATATTATTGCTTTCGAACAACAGCGGATGGTTTCTGAAGAAGTATTGTATGGACATATCCTGGTTACAAGTGCTTCACGCAAGATCGGTTTGGTGAAGGCCGTTAAAAACGCCGCAAATAAAATCCATGGTTCTATCCGGGTAATTGCTGCAGATGCTTCCGATAACTGTTTAGCTAAATACTTTACCGACGACTTTTGGAAAATCCCATTCATTCATCAAATTGACATTGAAGCTTTTATTAAAGAATGCCAAGCACGTTCTATTCATTTGATTATTCCATCACGTGATGGTGAATTGGCTTTTTTCGCAGAGAACAAATCCCTTTTCAAAGAAGCTGGAATTCATGTAATGGTTTCCGATAAAGAATCTATTGATAAATGTGTCGATAAACTGGCTTTCTACCAGGATAACACAGCTATTCAATCCCGCATTATTCCGACTGCTGAAAACATTGATTCGCTGAACACCACTCATTTTGTCGTAAAAGAACGTTTTGGTGCCGGTTCCGACTCCATTGGTATTAACTTGGATAAAGAACAGGCATTGGTACATTCCAAAGAATTAAAATTCCCCATCTTCCAACCGTTCATTGAAGGTTCAGAATTAAGTATCGATTCTTATATTGATTCAACTGGAAAAGTAAAAGGAATTGTTATGCGCAGACGTGAACTGGTCGTGAATGGTGAATCACAGATCACTACAACTGTCCAGAATTCTGCACTGGAACAGGAATTCCTTTCAATTATTGATGCTCTGAATCTTTCCGGACATATTATCCTGCAGGCAATTATTGATTCCAAAGGAGAAATTCATGTGATTGAATGCAACCCGCGATTCGGAGGGGCTTCTACCCTTTCAGTCAAAGCCGGATTGGATAGTTTCTATTGGGCTTATCTGGAAAGCACATCTGTTTCACTTGACAGTTATTCTTTTATTCAAACAAAAGCACCGATTACACAAGTTCGATATCCAGCAGATTTGTATTTATGATCATTGTTACAGACTTAGATGACACTCTTTATCCTGAAATCGAATTTGTTTACAGCGGTTTCCAGGCTGTTAGTTCTTATTTAAGCAATGTATTCGGAATAGATCCCAAAACTTCCTACCAGATCATGTTGGATGAACTCGCGGCAAACGGGCGAGGAAAGGTATTCGATTCCGTTTTAAAGGCAAACAACATCAATACGCTGGCGAACCAGAAAAAATGTCTTTCAATTTATCGTTCTCACAGACCTAAATTAATGCTTTACCCGGAAGCAGAACGATTCCTTTCACGGTTTTCAGGTCGGCGAAAATACCTGGTTACAGACGGAAACATCCGTGTTCAGCGAAATAAGATCAACGCTCTCGGATTGCACAAACATTTTATCAAAACGATCCCGACATACCAATACGGTATACAATATTCCAAACCGTCCACTTTTTGCTTTGAGAAAATACTCAACTGGGAAGGAAAAAAAGCTCCAAACCAATTAGTATATATCGGAGACAATCCCAAAAAGGATTTTGTTTCATTAAATAAAATCGGGGCAAAAACCATTCGTGTATTAACGGGCGAATTCCAATCCATGCAGGTTAATCAGGAATTTGATGCTCAATACACGGTGAATAATTTAGATGAAATAACAGAAGAATTTATACAAAAAATTGAATCATGAAGATTGGAAATTTTGAAATATCCCATGATAAACCATCTTTTATCATTGCCGAGTTATCTGCCAATCACAATGGTAGCCTGGACACAGCAATTGAAACAATCCGTGCAGCGAAACGCGCAGGTGCAGATGCTATTAAATTCCAAACATATACAGCTGATACCATAACACTTAACAGCCGAAAGAAAGATTTCCTGATCCAGGGAACTATCTGGGAAGGAAAATACCTACACGACTTGTATCAGGAAGCATATACGCCCTGGGAATGGCATCAGAAATTGTTTGAAGTAGCAAAGGAGGAAGGATTGATTTGTTTTTCATCTCCTTTTGATCATACGGCAGTTGACTTTCTGGAAGATTTAGATGTTCCGGCATATAAAATCGCCTCTTTTGAAATCACTGACATTCCTCTAATCGAATATACAGCCTCCAAAGGAAAACCGATTATCATTTCAACGGGGATTGCTACCTATGAAGATATTCAGTTGGCTTTGGAAACCTGTAAAAAAGTGGGAAATGAACAAATCATCTTACTAAAATGTACTTCCAGCTATCCAGCTCCAATCGAGGAAGCAAACATCGTGATGATCCCTTATTTCGAAAAAGAGTTCGGTGTCATTTCGGGCTTGTCCGATCATACCATGGGATCAACAGTAGCATTAGTAGCTGTGTGTCTGGGTGCAAAAGTCGTTGAAAAACATTTTATCCTTGATCGATCCATAGGTGGACCTGATGCCAGTTTTTCCATGAACGAGCAGGAGTTTACCGAAATGGTAAAAGCTATCCGGGATGCAGAGAAAGCAATGGGAATTGTAAACTTTGAATTGAGCGAAAAACAATTAGTTAGCAGGGCCCACAGCCGCTCTTTATACATATCGAAGGACCTCAAGCAAGGTGAAACTGTTACTTCGGAGCACATCCGGTCTGTGCGCCCCGGCTATTCACTTCATCCGAAATACTATTCCGAGCTTATTGGAAAAAAAGCATTAAAAGATTTCACCGTTGGCGACCGCATAAAAAAAGAGGACTTTCAATAAGTCCTCTTTTTTATATATCAATATTTCCTATTGATTTGCTGTCTTTCTCTTTTTCCAGGAAACGAATAACGCTAATCCGAATAACCCAAACATAATAATCGATCCGATCAAAGAAATGGTATTATACATTTCGTACTTCGGAAGATCATAAGTGAATTCTATTTCGTTCTTTCCATCTTTCAATTCCAAACCGCGAAGCAGGTAATCTACTTTTAAGATCGGAGTTTCTTTCCCGTTTACAAATGCTTTCCATCCGATCGGGTAATAAATTTCCGAGAATACCGCTAATTGATCTCCTTTAACATCTGCCATGTATTTCAGTTTATTTGGCGCCGAACTTAACAATTTGATCGTTCCTTCTCCCGAAAATTGCTTCTTGCTCAATTTCGATGCAACCGATGAAAGCATAACAGCTTCGTTTGACGGATCAAATGAGCTTACAACTTTTAACTGCACCAATGAAGTAAATGACTTTGCAGTATCCATCGCCAATGTCATCATAGGTACCAGGTTCGTAGTTCCTTTCACATCCATTACAAACATTGCTTCCTGTCCCTGTGCTAACCCATTTGTCAATTGTACCGGAATAGAATCAGGTCTTCCCGGAACCAGGTACTGCAATTTTTCCGCACCGTAAACCTCTGCGGTTTTCACAGCTATTTTATTTACAAGAAGTACGCCCGGTCCTTTGTTTTCCAATTTAAACTTGTTACCCAATGCACGTATTTCATCATCCGGACTTCCATATTCTTTAACTTTCTTAACCAACCATGCATTTCCAAGTGCAGTCGGGTTTCGGATCGCCGTATCGCTTCCGTTTTGTGTAGGCTGAATAAAATACTTCACATTCAGCATATCAATAACGTGATTGTTCGTTTTAGACAATTGGAAATTAATCAGGTTGTCAATGTTTCTAAGTTTTGCTCCGTGATATCCTCCCAAAGATTTATGCAGATAAGCTGTACGGCTGCTTGAAAAACCAACCGAATAATCCA
>CBFGPJ010000094.1:0-8532 GCA_965650615.1 uncultured Fluviicola sp.
TTTTCCAGTTCTCCTGTACATACGTTAGGTAAGCATCTGCACGTTCTTTCATTCCCAGGTCTGTTCCGTCGTGAAAAACAGTAACTGAAATGGGTTTCATGGCACTTTTTAATTGTTCGGCATTAGTCGGAATGTAGATTCCTACCTGGATGGAATCCGTTCGGATCGCTTTGATCAGGTCAGTCGTATCTGTGAATGGAATAAATTGCTTCTTTCCAAGACCTTCCGGAACTTTCAGTAAGTCTGCTTCAAGACTTCCGACCTGGTTGCTCACCAAACCGATCTTTACTTTTTTCTCAGCTGCTTTTTTCTGAAAGCTTTCAGAAACCGACATGAAAATACTCATGATCATGGGGAATACCAAAGTAGGAATGACGATCATCATCATTACCGTTCTGCGATCGCGCAAGGTATCGCGCATTTCCTTTTTAAATACTGTAAAGATCATAGGTTTTCCGTTTTTTGGTCGTGAACAATTCGAATAAATTCTGCAGTGAGGTTAGGAGCTTGTTGTTGTGCACGGAACGCTTCCATGGTATCGTTGAACAACACTTTTCCTTTGTGAATGATTGTGATATCATCACACAACAGATCAACTTCTCCCATAATATGGCTTGAAAAGATGACTGTTTTTCCCTGGTTCTTGCAATCACGGATCAACTGAATGATATTTTCCGCAGTGATAACATCTAAGCCGCTTGTCGGTTCATCGAAAATAACGACTTGCGGATCGTGGATCATGGTCCTGCAAATGGAAACCTTTTGTTTCATTCCGGTGCTCAGTTTCCCGATGCGTTTGTTCTGGAAATCGTGCATATCCAGCAAATCGTATAGTTTCTTCTTGCGCATTTCAATGTCGTTCTTTGAAACTCCGTATAACTCACCAAAGTAAGCAATGAGCTCATTGGGAGTAAGACGTGCATACAGTCCGGCGGAACCGGTTAGGAACCCGATGTGTTTGCGTGCTTCCTGCGGATCTTTTACTGCGTCGATGTTATCGATAATGATACTTCCTTTTGTAGGCTTGAAAATCGTAGATAACATACGGAGTGTGGTGGTTTTTCCGGCACCGTTCGGTCCAAGTAATGCATGAACACGACCCGGCAGACATTCGAAACTAATATCGTCAACAGCGAGGACGGAATGTTGGTTTGTTCCCAATTCTTTCTTCTGCTGCCTGTTTAGAGTAAAGGACTTACTGAGATGCGAAATTTGAATCATAAATGAGAGATATTTGCACTAAATTAATAAGATGTTCGCAGGATAACCAGTAAATACAGGGCGGAAGTGATTTTTAGGGATGAAAGGTTTTATAGAATTACGAATTACGTCCCGATAGTTATCGGGATACGAATTTTCATGTCATGTCGTTCCGATAGCTATCGGAATTCCGCTTGTGTTCTCGATACGCTCCGCACTCGAACTGACAAGCGGAAGTATCGAGACAGACATGAATTAAACTTTTTGAACTTTTTATTAGGAATTAGGAATTAGCCAATCTGCTTAACGCTTCCTGGATCACTTTGCTCACTTCCTTATGTTTTGAAACCGTCATAAAATGCGTTCCTCCCGGAATGATGTAATCCGGATGGACATTTTTGATTCGAAAGATCCGGTCTGCGTCGCCGTGAATGTGCAGCAATTTTGCCGGGATGGGCTCTGTTCGTTTCCAGTTGCTGACTTGCCCGATCGCCCATTTAGTAAAAACCGGGTCTGAATCTGCCAGAATCTGTTCTAATTTTTCTTTTTCACTTTCCGTGTTGGTACCGAACAGCCAATGATTGAGCTTTTTATTTCTTAAGATCCGTTTCATCGGTATGAATTTGTGCAGCCCGATCTTTCCGGTAAAGCGCATAAACGAAGAAAGCTCTGATCTTGTTTTAACGCTTGAAATGATGAGCACCGGACAATTGAATAAGACACTCATTTCCTGAGCTATGATTCCGCCGAAAGAAATCCCGATTAAAATTGAATTTGCTGATTGTACATTCCGGCTCAATTGTTTGACATATGATTCAAACGATTGGTCGGGTCTGATCGCTTCCCAGGGAATGAAAACAGGAGAAAAGTCCCCGAAATCGATTTGATCGAACACGCGTTCATCAGCTCCCAGACCTGAAAGGATATAGCAAACAGGATTTTCCATAAGGAAAAGTTATGTAATTATTACTGGTATACTGAATGAAAGTTCAGTTATAAAGCACTAATTGATTTGAAAGACTAAATTCTAACCATTTTATTTTATTCCGAATCCCGGAAACCTAAACGGTAAACAATACCCACGCGCAAATCAGTTGTATTAGTGTACATATTTACTGGACTTCCCGAAGAATTCAGGTCCATTAAACCGAAATAATTACGTACTTCTGCGTGGACCATCCAAAATTCTTTGATCGGAATGGCAACCCCGATTCCACTGGTGATACCAAAGTCGAAACGCTGTAGACCGTTCATGCTTTTGTCTTCGACAATTGTTTCGTTATCAAGTATAAAACGCTCATTCTTTGCCAAAAGAAAACCAACATAAGGTCCTGCGTTTACAAAGAATTGAACTTTTTTCCCGAAGGAAGCTTTCACCAAAATCGGTAAAGTGATGTAATCAAAACTAAGAGCGCTGTTTCCTTCTCCGATAATATCTCCGTTACTATTTGTATAAGTAAAATCCTGTGACTGGAATCCTTTACGCTGGTATGAAAATCCTGTTTTGAATGAAAGGATCTTTTTGCTGTTGTATTGGAATATAAATCCTCCGGAACCTAGTATTCTTGGTCTTGCGTCCAGGAAAGGATTGTTTTTGATGCGAAAGGTACTCAGGTTTGGCCCGCCTTCAATTCCCCAATCGTAACGGTTGGATTGTGCTTGTATGGATGTGATCCCGATTGAGATAAATGACAAGGTGATTAAAATGCTTTTCATATGTGTGTTTTTGAGAGAGTTTGGTAATAGAAACGCACAAAGGGTCCAATTATTTTAACTTTTGAACCCTTTGAACATTTTTTTAATGTGTATTAATGATGATGTCCGTGTGCACCGTGTGAGTGCCCGTGGTCCAATTCTTCGTTTGTTGCCGGTCTAACTGTCAGGATCGTACCCTGGAAAAATAAGTCCGTTCCTGCAAGCGGGTGATTGAAATCCATTGTTACCGTCTCATCCGTAATTTCAAGGATCGTTCCTCTTAAATGGTTTCCTTCGTTATCTGTCATCGGTAAAACTGCTCCCACTTTGATTTGCGTCTCATCGATCTTCCCGGATTCATCGTGGAATACGGAAATAGGGATCAATGCAACATGGTCGTCGTTCTTGTCACCGTATGCTTCTGCAGATGGAATATCAAATTCAAATGTATCTCCAGGTTTCAAACCGTGAATATTTACTTCAAAAGTCGGAATGATACGCTCAACTCCGTATAAAAATTCCATTGGCTGACTTTCCGATGTTTCCTCAATCAGTTCACCCGTTTTGTGATTGGTCAACTTGTAACTCAAGGAAACCACCATGTTTGTGTCTACTGTCATATGTTTACTATATAGGGAATAAAAGTACTATTATTCAGGGAAATTGATATGCGTTTTTTGTTTAAAAAATTACAGATTTCCTACTTTTCGTGCAGGTCGGAGTTAATCACAGATGGTTCCCTTATGGTCCGAATGCTGGTATAAATTATCCAGCTCTTCCAGTTCTTTCAGCAATTCTGCGGACGGAGGTTTGTTGGTTAGTTTTGTTAAATCAGGTTGTCCGGCATCTACCCATGCAGTATACCAAATGGAACCGACAGCAATAATTGCCTGACGCATGCGTCGTTCCACCATGCCGTTCATGCGTTTTTGGTACTCGTCGCAAAATGCTTTTGAATAGGTCTGGATCACTACATTTCCACGTGTTTCATACGTGTATTTCTGGTCACTTGGAAACTCAGCAGTCAGTTCTTTTTCTATACTCAATACCGAATCGACCGCTGCATTGGAGGCTTTCACTGCGTCCCATGTAAATTCCAGTACGTCCGGAATGTATTTTCCTTTCCCCACGAAATAATCGTAGTCTTCGGCATTCAATTCTACGATCCGGCTTTCCCATAAACCGTGAATTCCGCGTTGACCTGTCAATTGTCCGTTGTAGTTTTCAGTAGTATGCAAAGGAACATGCGCGTCACCGATGTAGTGTCCGATCTCCGTTGCATTTTTCAGGATGAGGTCGATATTTTTCGATTCAAAAGCTTTCTGGAGACGCATTTTCATTACGTTGATGTGCCAGGGAACAATTCCGTAAGCCTGGAGGGTATCTTCCGTGAATTTGGCTACGGCATCGTTCCATCTTTTAGGAACAACTTCAAAAGGATTTTGTCCGTTAACCGCATAATGATCAATATCGATGTAATGTCGTTGTGCTTCACCGTCCACACCATAACGCCGCTTGTCAGGATCCACAGCATGTTCCGTAATGAATTCAATGTTTTCCTTGAAAAAACCGAACATTTCCGGCGGAAGCGTAAATGTAGCCACGCGGTTAATACGTTTGTGTCCGAAAAATCCCCAAAGGGCCGGATGCGGAAAGTTCTGGTAATAAGGTAGGGGAGCTGCGTTCCCGAATCCTGTCAGGAACAGGATCAGTAGTAAAATAGTGCTAGTTCTCCGAAATGTTGACGAGTTTACCATTTCTTAAAATTGGAATCACGTTTGTTTGGTTTGGAGTCAAACAATACTTGATGTCTTCATTCAAATTTAAGTTTTTTAATCGTCTTCGGTGCGAACTGGACTTTAAAAATCCAAGATAATTGTCTTTTGCAGAAAGATACAGGTATTTCGCTGCAATGGATGAGTCCTCTACGGAAGTAAAATTCCCGGTATTGATCAGGTATTCGCAAATCGCTCCTGCGCAGATTGTGTCTTCGAGGTTGAACTTGTCCTGCCAACCGGAGCACAAGCACAAAATGTTCTTGTCCTGCTTTGCCAGCCATTGGTTCAAATGGTTCAAGTTCAGAAAAGAACCTACCACAACAATCTCTGCATCTTTTGCAACGTCCAGTGATTTGGTCCCGTTCGTTGTGGTTAAAACCACTTCCTGGCCCTTGAATTCGTCCTTCATATAGGAAAAAGGTGAATTACCGAAGTCGAAACCTTCTACGATCTGACCTTTGCGTTCAGCACCTGCAAGAAAGCCTTTTTGTTTGTATTCCCAGGCTTCTTCCACGGTAGGAACCGGGATAATGGATGCGATTCCATTGTCGAATGCAGCACAGATAGCAGAAGTTGCACGCAACACGTCAATCACCACCACAATCTCAAATTCATCCTTAAAATAAGCGTACTCGCCAGGAGTATAGCAAACCTCAATCAGCTTTCTTGTATCCATATTAAGAGCGAAGGTACTAAAATCAGATGGATTTCAGGGATTCCTGTGTTGGTTTGAAGATTTTAGCATCTGCAACGAAGGTACCGAATGGCAATAGAGAAGCTACGTAAGCCCAGATTTTGGTTTTTGCATCCCACTTGGTTTCCGTAGAAGCCCAAAATACCAAAAACACGTAAGCGATGAACAGAATTCCGTGGCCCATTCCCACGATCATATTTGGTTCTTTGATCCCATAGATATATTTCAATGGCATGGTAACCAAAAACGAAAGAAAGGAAATCCCTTCCAACATCCCAACGATGCGTAATGCACCCAAAGCAGACTTGAAGTTCATAGTTTTTGTTTGCGAAATTAGTCACTGAGCCGAAAACAGGAGGTACCGTTCACCGAAAAAAACAATATGCGACGTATCAAACAGTAGGCGCGCAACGCATTGCGCGCCTACTGTTTTTTATATTTCTTTCCATCAACTTCCATATACCACGAACCACCCTGTTCATAAGGCTCGGCATCCAAAGAAAATGTACGTGGAGTTTGGGAATTTAACCGTATAATGGTGCGTTGCTTGTTAATTTCAGCTGTTCCGGTAAGTTTTCCGGTGCAATCGCAGAGATTTGTGGAGCAAGTATCCTTGCAATCTACCTGGTAACTGCCTTCTTTTCCGGAAAAGACCAGTTCATCGCATACAAAAACACCAAAGGTTGCATTGTATTGCGGCTCGCTATACCAGGTTCCTTCAAAGTCGGAATTGTATTTCAAAAGTGGTTTGTTGCAGGCAGCTAGCGCCAATAGGATTGTAAGGAAGATTATTTTTTTCATTTTCTTCGAGTTTACTATTATTTAGACTTAAGATGAAAGACTATGGACCTTAGACAGATTCCTGTCTTGTGTCTGACGTCTTTTGTCTTAAAGCTCTATTTTTTTTTCGCCTGTAATTCAAATAATTCATCGCGTAAACGCGCTGCTTCGATGAAATCCAGGTCTTTTGCGGCTTTTTCCATTTGCTTGCGTTTCGCAACAATTGCTTTTTCCAGTTCTTCCGGATCTGTATAATTTATTTTCGGCTCTGCGGCTACCAATCCCGAATCTGACGAAGCATAGTATGCTTTTTGTGAACGGGTTTCCGGGTCACCATCTGCCACTTTTGTGGATTTCAGGATGACTTCTTTGGATTTGTTCAGAGCAGTCGGAACAATACCGTTCGCTTCGTTGTATGCCATTTGCATGGCTCTTCTGCGTTCCGTTTCGGAAATAGTGCGCTGCATGGAGTCCGTCATTTTATCGGCATACATGATCACGCGGCCGTTTACGTTACGTGCTGCCCGTCCAACGGTTTGAACCAACGAGCGTTCGTTTCTTAAAAATCCTTCTTTATCGGCATCGATAATGGCAACCAAACTCACTTCCGGTAAATCGAGTCCTTCACGAAGCAAGTTTACCCCGATCAGTACGTCAAATTCACCCAAACGCAATTGGCGCAGGATCTCCACCCGTTCGATCGTGTCAATGTCCGAGTGAATATAGCGACAGGCAATCCCCAGTTTGTCCAGGTATTTTTGTAATTCTTCGGCCATCCGCTTAGTCAGTGTGGTTACCAGTGTACGTTCATCTTTCTCAATGCGCAACTGCATTTCTTCTATCAGATCATCGATCTGGTTCAAGCTCGGACGTACTTCAATCACCGGGTCCAATAAACCGGTAGGACGGATCAACTGTTCGACAACAACACCTTCCGATTGTTCCAATTCAAAGTCTGCCGGCGTAGCGGAAACGTATACGATCTGGTTGATCAGCGATTGGAATTCGTCAAACATCAGCGGACGGTTGTCCATCGCAGCCTGGATCCGGAAACCGTAGTCGACCAGGTTGATCTTACGCGCGCGGTCACCACCGTACATGGCACGGATCTGTGGCATTGTCACGTGACTTTCGTCTACGATCATTAAATAATCGTCCGGGAAATAATCCAATAAACAGAAAGGCCGTGTTCCCGGTGCACGTTGGTCAAAATAGCGCGAGTAGTTCTCAATTCCGGAACAATAGCCCAATTCGCGCATCATTTCCATGTCGTAAGAAGTGCGTTCTTCGAGGCGTTTTGCTTCCAGGATTTTCCCTTCCCGTTTGAAGTTTTCGACCTGGATCACCATGTCTTCACCAATCTGGTCAATTGCTCTTCGGGTTGTTTCGGGGCTGGAAACGAAGATATTTGCCGGGTAAATATTGATTTCGGAGAAGACTTCGATCTCGGAATTATTTTCCGGGTCAATGGTACGGATGCGTTCGATTTCGTCGCCCCAAAATTCCACACGCAACGCATAATCTGCATAAGCGAGGTAAATGTCAACGGTATCTCCTTTCACCCGGAAAGTCCCGCGTTTGAATTCCCCTTCTGTCCGGGAATATAGGTTTTCGACCAAACGAAGCAGGAACTTATTTCGTGGAAACGATTGCCCGATCCGGATGGGAATAATCGAGTTGGCAAATTCATTTGGATTCCCGATACCGTATATACAGCTCACGGAGGCAATCACGATTACATCCCTTCTCCCGGAAAGCAGGGCAGAAGTAGCGGAAAGCCTTAGTTTTTCAATTTCATCATTGATCTGCAGATCTTTCTCAATATAGGTATCCGTTACCGGCAAATAAGCCTCCGGCTGATAATAATCGTAGTAACTGACAAAGTATTCCACCGCGTTATTCGGGAAGAACTGTTTGAATTCACCATAAAGCTGAGCTGCCAGTGTTTTGTTGTGGGAAAGGATCAGGGTCGGTTTTTCCACCTGCTGGATCACGTTTGCCATCGTAAAAGTTTTCCCGCTTCCGGTTACTCCGAGCAAGGTTTGAGCAAAATGTCCGTCGCGAATCCCGCTGACCAGTTGTTCAATAGCAACAGGCTGATCCCCTGTCGGTTTAAATTCAGAAGTGAGTTGGAAATCCATACTAGCAAATATAGTGAATTCCGAATTCCGAATCGGGAATTAGGTTTTAAAAAGTATGAGGTTTGTCTTTGTGAAACCGCTTGTTTTCGATCAATTTTGCATTTTACATTTTGCTTTTTGAATTATACAGTATCTTTACGACTCGTTAAAAAACAGATCAAGAATACGTACGTCCTATGATGAATCAATTCCATGAATTTACAGCACTAATGACAGAGCATCCGCTGAATGCCATTTTACTGAT
>CBFGPJ010000095.1:0-8511 GCA_965650615.1 uncultured Fluviicola sp.
TCCGCTCAATGAAATCCGGATACTCTTGATCGGTTGAAAAATGATCCCGATATTTCCGTTCAAAGCACTGTTGTTTTGCTTCGCCTCGGTGTATGGAAAAGGATAGAATGTCCGATCGTTGAATTTAGCTTTAAGCATCACGTAATTGCCCCGTATTCCACCGCTTAAAATAAGCTTATCTGAAATCTCAAGGGCATCTGTTAAATATACAGCGCTTGTAAACATAGAAGATCCTCCATCCGGATAGCGGGTATCCAAAGAACCGAATGTATCAACCAGGATGTTTTGCTGATTTGCAGTCGATTGAACACGATCATATTTAGCAAATAGCCCATATCTGATTTCATGTTTTCCAGCTCTTTTCTCCAAATCAAACAGGAAGGTACTAACCATAACCTTTTCAGTCCTGTGATTTAAAAAGTCGGATTTGTAGGCTCTGTCATGGCGGCTTTCTTCAATCCATTGCTGCGAAACATTCGCTTTCACCTGGTCATATAATTTCCTTTTTTTGGTGATGGATAAATCGTAACTGATTAACGACCTGAATTGAGGTCCGTAATACCATTCTGAAAAGCGGGGAAGTCCATTTTTTGTCTGGGTAAGCCTGTCGTATCGATCAATGTCAGAAGAATTTGAAAGTTGCATGTTCAGGGTATGGACCACGTGATCTTTTTGTTTGAATGCAATTTTTTGAATGATGTCGTATTGTGAGTATGCTGATCCTACCTGTTTATTTTTGTTTGAATTAGCCATCATTGAATCTGTATCGTTGATTCTCTCTACATAAAATGTTCTTTCGCCAAAATCCGGATACTCCGGGTTTCTTACCTTTCCCTGGGTTAAGTCGCCAAAATGGGAATACGTAAAACTTGTAACCGAAGACCAGCGTTTCCAGCCAAGGTTCAATGAGGCGTGCCCGGAATAACCGTTTGCGGCTGAAAAGTACCGTGCGTATGAATTTGTTTTGATCAATAGGGAGTTAGTTTCGGAGAATTGAGGTTTGATGGTGTGAAAATGCATCACACCTCCCAGGGCATCTGATCCGTATACTACAGAACCCGGGCCATAAACAATCTCAATGTTTTCTAAAGATGCCGGATCGATTGTAAGGACATTCTGAAGATGACCGCCCCTGTAAATAGCATTATTCAACGGAACACCATCTACTACCAGAAGAACTTTGTTGGTTTCAAACCCTCTGATTACGGGGGAACCGCCTCCCAATTGGGATTTTTGAACGAAAACTGCGCCGCTTGATGCCAGTAAATCCGCGCTGCTGCTTTGGTTCATTCGCTGTAGCTCGGAACTCCTGATTGATTCAATGCGTTTCGGAACATCCGATTTCTTCTCTAAAAACCGGCTTGATGAAACAGTAACTTCATCCAGGTCAATGTTTTTTTCAAGTAATGAAACAACAGTCACTTCATAATGGGAGATTTGTACGGTCATACTCACATAATTCGGATGCTGAACTATGATTTCCGCAGGAACAGTGATTCCGGTTAAATCCATTAACCCGGCAACATTTGAAGTGTAGACTTTTTGGTTTTGAATTGCAACAGCATGGGCAATCGGTTGATTTGTATAGCTATCCAGAATTTGAAGTTTTTGTGAATGAGCTAACGAGGACAGACAAGCTGTAATTGCTATTACTACAATTCTTTTGAGCATAATTGGGAAGAGGTAATAAGGATTTTCACGCAACAATTAACGATTTGAGCACTAAGTAATCTGTTTTTTTTACGCTGTCAAACAAAATATCCATAAAATAGTGTTCCATTCTTGGATTTGAATCTGACAAAAATAAGGAACCGCCAGATCAGTTCCGGAAAACCCTTCAGCCGGATGTCCATTTTTTCGTCAATTAACGGTACTTGACTTTAAACTTCTTATTCAGATAATTTTGAGTTTGTTTAATTTGCTTTACTTTACTTTACTGCCTGTTAACAGATAACTATGGTAATTGAATACATAACCATTTGCTTTTTTTCATTGCTTGGTTCGGGACTAACATTTTTTTCGGGGTTTGGTCTCGGAACTATTTTGGTTCCCATATTTGCTATTTTCTTTCCCCTGGAACTGGCCATCTCATTAACTGCCATTGTTCACTTCCTCAACAATGTGTTTAAACTGTACCTGGTAGGAAAAAATGCAAACCGGAGCATGGTATTGAAGTTTGGTATTCCGGCAATTGTTTCTGCATTTATCGGTGCTTACGTGCTGACACTCCTTTCTGGGATGGAGCCAATTCTTTCATATTCTGTATTCCATATTTCCGGCAGTATTACCATTACGAAACTTCTGATTGGTGCACTGCTTTGTTTTTTTACGCTTTTTGACATCATACCCAGCTTATCAAAACTGGAGTTTCATAAAAAGTATATTCCGCTGGGAGGCTTGCTGAGTGGTTTTTTTGGTGGGTTGTCAGGAAATCAGGGAGCACTGAGAACCGCATTTTTGATCCGTGCAGGTTTGTCGAAAGAGCAGTTTGTTGCAACCGGTGCGGTGATCGCTCTTTTAATTGATATTTCCCGATTAGGAATTTATTCATCGGATATTGTAAAGCAGCAGGATAAACTGGATTATTTACTATTAACGTTGGCTGTTTTATCAGCATTTTTAGGAGCTTATGTCGGAAACAGGTTATTGAAGAAAGTAACGATCCAGTTTCTTCAAAACTTTGTTGCAATCATGCTTTTAGTGTTTTCCATTCTTTTAATGACAGGAATTTTGTAAGCTGATTTTTCTGTATGACAAACAACATGTTCGAATCAATTGGAATCTTTTTTGACGATCCGGTTAACCATTGAAGCATTAATTTCTACTTCATTATTTGAATCCTATATCGATTTATTAAAACGCTGATCCCTTTAATTTAATTGAATCCATCTCATGAATACGGAAATTGACAGTTTTTCCTGCATGCGTGATGGGAAAAGAAAACAGCCGGTTTTTAGTTTAAATGTCGGCTATCTGCACTGATTTTTAATTGATCGGAAGAAATAAATAAGCGATACTCACCAAGCCGGTATTTTAAAACAATATGAGGCATTAAGTTGGAAATACAACACGCGCACATTTTTTAATACACTTTTTGTTTCTTGATTCCACGAAAAGAAGTTTATTAACTTTCAGCCTGGAAAAATGTTGTTTTTTAAACGTTTAGAAAACAACTGAAATAAACCATAAAAACTCAATACTTATGAACGGCAAACGGCAAATTGGAATACTACTTACATTCCTGCTCCTGATTTGTGTCAATTTCACCGGTCTGGCACAAGACTCAGCAAAGAAATACAAACCGAGACAATTTCGAAAAGAACCGATTTGGATTGAAATGATGAATGATCCGAATGCGAACTACTATCAAACCATCAGAGCCTTTAGGGAATATTGGAAGAGCCGTATCTTACCCGAAGAACCCTTTGAAAATCATGAGCTGGATACATTCGAAAGGGAAGTGGGGTTAGAGCACGACGATGAATCAGAGGAGGAACGTAAAAAGGAACATGCCCGCAAAGAGAAAAAGAGAAAGCGAAAAGGGAAACCCGACGAAACAATGCTTTATGCTGCGCAAGTTCGTGCATTTAAAGGATGGATGAAAGCCGTTAAACCCTGGGTTCGTGAAGACGGCAGTATTGTTTCTCCCGAGGAACAGCAGAAAATAATCGATGCACAATCCGAAGAGCGAAAAAAAATAGAAGAACTCAATACTCCAAAAAAGTAATTTCCGATGAAAAAAATACTACTTATCTGCGCAGTGCTTTTGAGTATCTCCTCTCATGCGCAATTAGCAAACTGGACACCGGTTCCAGGCGGAACGAATTTCCCGACGAATAATTCCGGGCAAATACATGGTTTCTGCAGAATCAGTCAAATGAAGTTTCATCCTTCCGACACCAATAAATATTATGCAGTTACCGGTGAAGGCGGATTATTCTTCTCAAACGATCAGGGAGCAAACTGGACGGTGGCACCCGGAACCGATGTATTAACGAGTTACTGTGCTTCGATTTGTATTGATTATACCAATGATCAGCACTTACTTTTGGGAACGGGAGATGCCAATTATTATTACAATAGTTCTGCCGGATTAAGAAAATCCAACGATGGAGGTGTAACGTTTACAGCTACTAGTTTGACAAATTGTTTGGTCATTGAAATTATCCAGAATTCAACAAATTCATTGGAATACATTGCTGCAACCAATAAAGGAATCTATAAATCTACAGATGGCGGAAATAACTGGACGGCATCTACCGCTACAAATATTCCTTTCACAGATATGAAAGTGAATACAGCGACAAATTCTCAAATTGTTTATGCCTGTACGGAAGAGAATGTTCCACGCTTTTACAGATCAACAAACTTCGGAACTACCTGGACGCAAATAACCAGCGGGGTGATTGCTTCAACAGCAAACATCCAGTCGGGATCACGTATCGGGGTAACTCCTGCCGATCCGAACATTGTGTACTTGTCCGTTGTTGGGGGCGGAGGTATTATTCTGAAATCAATTGATGGCGGTTTGACTTTCACGACCCAAAAAGCGGAGGGAAGTCCGTATATTACTTTTTACGACGACGATGTAACCGAAGGTGGTCAGGGAAATTACAATCACACCATTACGGTAGATCTTGTGGATCCCTCTAAATTATGGGTCCAGTCACATTGTACCTGGTATTCTGCAAATAGTGGAGTTACGTGGACATTACTAACCCATTGGTGGGAAAAATGTCATACGGACATGCACCAAATTCAGCAAGCACCATTCAATAGAAACAAATTGTATAGCATGAATGACGGAGGTGTTTGGTTGAGTACCGATGGAGGTAATAGCTGGACTCCGACAAGTAATGGACTCTACGCCTATGAAATCGGTAATAAATGTGGGATTGGCAGTCAGGTCGACAAAAATTTCATTTCTATCGGAACGCAGGATAACGGTCGTGTGATTGCCAATGCCAATGGTTGGTTCACAACCGGAGGCGGGGATGATTATGCTAAACGACAATGTGACTATAATGGGAATATTTATTTTGATGGGACAGACAGACAGCTTAATCACACAGGAGCAACCGGAGCATATGGTCTCCCAACAACCAACTGGAATGCATTTGGATTTAACCGCACCAATGTCAATTTAGGATTTGTGGGGGTAACGGATGTTTACCGTACCACTGATCTTACTGCGGGAACACCAACCTGGACTCAAATATCAACATTCAATCAAACAATCGTGGATATTCACAGTAGTATTGCTGATCCAAATCGCTTGTATGTACTGGTTTCAAATGGAGATATCTATGTATCATCCAATGCTTTAGCTGCAAGCCCAACATTTGTCTTGCGCACTCCACCCGGATCGGCAAGCTCACTTGGAAGTGTTGCGGCCATAGCCAATAATGCGGATATCGTTTATGTATCGGAAAATAATGCCGTTTACAGATCTGCAGATGCCGGCGCAACCTGGACTAATATAACTTACAACCTTCCGAATGTGAATCACAGACGAATTTTGGCAGAACAATTCGGTGGAACGGAAGAATTGGTATTTATAGCAACAAATAATGCCGTTTATTACAAAAAAGCAGGTGCAGTAACCTGGACTAATTACAGTACAAACCTGCCTTCACGAAGATCTCCGACAGAATTTTCGATGTATGATGACGGAACCAATCAATCCAGGATCCGATACGCTAGTTTTGGCAGGGCTATTTGGGAAAGCGCGTTTGATAATCTGCGACCGTTTAGCGCAAATATTGTGGTTGGAGATAGTGTAATTGATTGTGATAACTCTTCAGTGCTTTATACGCAAGGATGTGTTGGTGCTGTGAATACTCCGATTGCCTATTCCTGGAGTTTCCCGGGAGGAACACCTTCCACATCAACGGCAGCAAGTGTGAACGTCACCTATCCGGTTACGGGAACGTATAATGTTACATTAACCGCAACCGATGTATTGAATAATACATCAACAAAAACAATTGCCGTATATGTCCAGGTGAACACGCAGCTTGCTTTGCCATTGACCGAAGGATTTGTTTCTGCGGCTTTTCCGCCAATGGGCTGGAGCCAAGTCAATATAGCAAACGTTTCGGAGCTATGGGAACGTAACGCAGTTGTTGGATCCCAGGGTTCAACACAAAGTATGCAGTACCGCAATTATGATCATTACAATGGGAACCGCGATGAAATGAGAAGCAGTACGTATGATTTCACGGGAATGTCAAATGCGACCTTAACCTTTGATGTTGCATTCAGAAGGTATGCAGCTAATTATTCAGATTCCTTAGCGGTACTTGTTTCAACAGATTGCGGTACATCATTTACTACAGTTTACTATAATGGTGGAACCTCCTTATCAACGGTTCCGGGAGATTATACTTCGGATGGATTTGTACCGACACCTTCTCAATGGCGCACAGAAACAGTAGACTTAAGCCCATACATTGGGAACGCGAATGTGATGATCAGTTTTCAGAACAGGGGCCATTATGGACAAAATATATACATCGATAATATTAATCTGACAGGTGTTACTGCGCCTCCAGGACCTAATTTCGGTGCAGCACCTGCAGCAGTTTGTACCGGAGAAAATGTAACAGTGACAGATGCTTCCGTAGGAACCGTTACTTCATGGGACTGGGATTTTGGACCTGGAGCAACACCGGCAACTGCAA
The DNA here is from genome assembly GCA_965650615.1 of uncultured Fluviicola sp. Taxonomy (GTDB): domain Bacteria; phylum Bacteroidota; class Bacteroidia; order Flavobacteriales_D; family Crocinitomicaceae; genus Fluviicola. The sequence goes on from CBFGPJ010000095.1 coordinate 6,684, forward strand.
CGGGAGTTGGCCCTCATACGGTTTCTTATTCTTCGGCAGGAACAAAAACAATCACACTAACTGTGAACGGTGGTGGAACTGTAACACATGATGTAACTGTAACGGGAACACCTGCAATACCAACAATCACTGCAGGAGGACCAACTACATTCTGTGCAGGTAACAGCGTAACATTGACATCCTCCGCTGCAACCGGTAATACCTGGTCGAATGGAGAAACTACTCAATCTATAACACTTTCAACTGCAGGAACCTATACTGTAACTGCCTCAAACGGAACATGTTTATCTGCAGCTTCTACAGGGACAACCGTGGTTATTAACCCGAATCCAACCGTCACGTTTGCAGCAATCGCAGATCTTTGCCTGGATGATCCGGCGTTTTCCCTTACTCAAGGAGCTCCCGCAGGAGGAACTTATAGCGGAAACGGTGTAAGCGGCGGACAATTCAGTCCGGCTGTTGCAGGAACAGGTGTAACCACACTTACTTATCTGGTTACAGATGGAAATGGTTGTACCGGAACTGCATCAATTGATGTGCAAGTAGATGATTGTGCGGGAATAAAGGAAAACGAACTATCATTTGTTTCCATTTATCCGAACCCATCAAACGGATTGTTTACGGTTGACGCAGGAAAATGGATCATTGATCATATTATCATTTACGATAGCAAAGGCAGGATCGTGCGGGAAATCAAAGATTCCAAAAGCACTTCTGTGAAGATAAACATTTCAGACCTGGCAAATGGAGCATACACCGTTAAAGTCATGGCTGCAAATGCACGTCAGACCGTTCCGATTGTATTAGAACGGTAAAGATGAAATGATAAGAGTAAAGCCCGGTTTTGTGTATACAGGATCGGGGTTTTGTTTTTCCGCTAAGAATGCAAAAACGCAGATTTCACATTTTCTCCCTTGGTGATTTTAAATATCCTCCCCCTTTATCCCCCTCCAAAGGGGGAATTCGATCCGGCTCCTAAGCTGGAAACTATTAGCTATTTGGTTTAATCATTCCTTTGAATTTCAATCTTTAAACTCAAAGGAGATTTAGAATCTCCCCTTGGGAGGAGGGAATTGAGACAATTCTTCGAAAATAAAAAAATCGAAACCTGGAGTGATTTCCGAATCATTAAGACTATCTAAAAAAAGAAGGAGGATCTAAAGTCTCCCCCTTTGGAGGGGGATAAAGGGGGAGGACAGGCCAAATCGCTTTCAGGAACGATTATTTGCCAACCTCCTTCACCACCTTATTCATCTCCCGGATACTCAACCCGGTCAATTTCCGGATTTCTTCCTGAGACATGGTATTCAATCAGCAATGGATTATTTAGTGTATCAAAATTGCCTCGAATTCAGCTTTTTTGTACTTGGAAAGGCGGGTAACAATGCCATTGTTCATCTGGATCGTTAACTCTGATTTGGAATAATGTTTCAGATGTTGCTTGTTGATGATCCAGGATTTGTGGACCCGGAAAAAGTCAGGGGTATTTTCCAGAAGTGTTTCGAAATGCTTCAGGTTCTTGCTTGCCATGTATGTCTTTTCGGTGGTGTGAAGCATGCAGTATGATTCCTGAGCTTCAATGGCAATCAATTTCGAAGTAGGGATGAGGTGTTGCTGGTTTTTATCGCTTACCACCATGTTGTTCACCGAACGATTTTCGAGGTTCTCTTTCAGAGAGGCAATGCGCTCAGCCTGTTGTTCGGTGTTCACACGCTGATGTGCCCGTTCAACTGCCAGTTTTAGTCTTGGAATATCAATCGGTTTCAACAGGTAATCGATTGCGGCCAGATCAAAAGCACGAATGGCATATTGATCGTAAGCGGTTACA
>CBFGPJ010000096.1:0-8492 GCA_965650615.1 uncultured Fluviicola sp.
TTCATCCTTCTTTGGAGCCGGTAACTCTACCCCTTCAGAATAATCGTAATAACCTCTTCCGGTTTTTCTTCCAAGGAATCCCGCTTCCATGTGTCTTTTTTGTGTAAATGACGGTTTAAAACGCGGATCGAAATAAAATGCGGCAAAAACAGTTTCTGTTACAGTGTAATTGATATCGTTTCCAATATAATCCATCAATGTAAAAGGCCCCATTCTGAATCCAGCTAATTCTGTCATTGCCCAATCGATGGTAGCAAAATCCGCGATTCCTTCTTCATAAATACGCAGGGCTTCTCCATAAAACGGACGTGCCACACGATTTACAATAAATCCGGGAGTGTCTTTACACACAACGGTCAATTTGCCCCATGAATCAATAATCGATTTTGCAGCGGATACTACTTTATCACTCGTCTGTACAGCCGGAATAATTTCGACCAGCGGCATCAAAGGTGCAGGATTGAAAAAATGGATCCCGATCACACGAGCCGGGAATTTCAATACCGAACCGATAGACGCGATTGATAAGGAAGAAGTATTCGAAGCAATAATGCAATCCATCCCGACGATCTCTTCAATTTCTTTAAAAACAGCGTGTTTCACCTCCAGTTTTTCTACGATCGCTTCAATTACCAAACCTGAACCGTTGAAATCAGCCAGTTGCGTTGAAAAAACAAGTCGATTCAATAAATCATTTTTTCCTGCTTCATCCAGGCTTCCCTTCTCAATCATGCGGTCAAGCACTTTGATCAAAGACAATTTTGCTTTGTCCAGTTGAATCGGATTCACATCCACCAATACTACTTCGTGCCCTGATTGAGCTGCAACCTGAGCAATTCCTGCTCCCATCGTTCCGGCACCCAGAACTCCAATTTTGCTTTTCATTCTAAATTATCAATTGACTAATTATCAATTATCAAGAGTAAAGCTTTGATAATTGATAATTCATAATTCCTCTTATTTCCCTTTAAAAACCGGGCTTCTCTTTTCCATAAATGCATTCACTCCCTCTGTGAAATCTTCTGATTTCCCTGCCAATGTTTGCAATTGCTCTTCAACCGCCAACTGCTCAGTCAGGTTATTTGTGAAACTTGCATTCATTGCCCGTTTCGTCAAACCTAAACCATATGTTGGCATGGAAGCCATATTTTCAGCCAATTTTGTCAGCTCATCATCAAACGATTCGTCCGAAACAGCTTTGTAAATCATATTCATGGCAGCTGCATCAGTCGCAGAAACCTTCTCTCCGGTCATCATCAAAGCCATTGCTTTTTGCATTCCGACTAAACGTGGTAAGAAAAATGTTCCTCCTGAATCCGGAATCAGACCAATCTTTGAAAAAGCCTGTATAAAAGAGGCTGACTCTTTTGCAACGGTTAAATCACATGCCAAAGCGATGTTTGCACCTGCTCCTGCAGCAACTCCGTTTACACCGGCAATAATTGGTTTTTCAATTTTTCTGATCCGTTCAATAATTGGATTATAGTGATCTTTTACGATCGATTGCATTTCCGGCCCATTTGGATCGGTTGCTTCTGCCAAATCCTGTCCTGCACAAAAAGCCTTTCCTTCTCCTTTAATAACAATTGCCCGAACAGATTCATCCTTCTCACAATCATCCAATGCTTTTTGCAAAGCCATTGCCATTTCTTTATTAAAGCTATTGAAAACCTGTGGTCTGTTCAATATTAGCGTACAAACTCCGTTTTTGAATTCTTGAATCAGTGTCATTCTTGATTTTTTGAAGGCAAATATAAGAAAAAGCCTTAGTCTGCCGCGGCAGAAAGACTGAGTTGCAATCAGCCACGGCTGATGCAGCAGCATCGAAGGACAGCATTCGTCTGCAATGGTTTATACAACACTTACTTAATGCGGAAACACTAAATCAAATGTTAAAAATGAGATTTAGAGTGTTAAAATTCGAAAAGCCCGTTTAGAATTGGTTAACTTGCCGCTAACCATTATTTTATTTATACAGGTCATGTTGAAATTCACAATTCTCTCGTTCACATGCTACCTCTTAATTGGTCCACAATCACTTTTTGCACAATGCACAAATGTGGGATCAGATTTAGTAGCACCCTATGCAAGCGATAACTCAAATGAAGGAGTTATGTTTGACATCTCTGCCACAAACACAGTTACCATTTTCTGTTTTGATGTGAATCTGCCGTCTTCCTCTACCGGAAGTTATCAAGTATATTACAAAATCGGGAGTTATATCGGATCAGAAAACACATCCGGTAACTGGTTCCTTGTTGGAACTTCGGATCCGATCACAAGTAACGGATCAGATACTCCTACACCTTTAACAATCCCCGTTGACTTAGTTGTTCCGTCCGGGGAAACCTTTGGATTCTATATTACCGCATCCAGTCCGATTGTTACAAACAGCGTCCTTACAACCAGTAATGCAGGGTATTCCACCATTTCTTCCAACACCGAAATGGCAATTCTGGGAGGAATTGGGATTGATTATCCATTCAGTACAGTTACAACTAACAGAAGTTTCAATGGCACGGTTCATTTTACACCTGGAGATGTACTTCCCGTAGAATTTACCCATTTTTCTGCAATCAAGGTCAATCAAAATGCCTTATTGGAATGGCGTACCGAATCTGAAAAGAGCAGTGATTATTTTGAAATTGAACGCTCATCCAACGGTATGGATTGGAACCGGTTACTAACAACCAAAGCTGCTGGTGAAAGTACTACACCAATAGAATACCAGGAAATAGATCCGGAACCCCTTGATGGAATCAGCTACTATCGGTTGAGTCAATACGATTTTGATGGTGCCAGATCAATTTTGAAAACAGTTTCTTTCAATAATGAGCTTGAAATCGGTGCGAATGAGATCCGGGTTTTCCCAAATCCAAGCACTGAAAAGGTGCGTGTTTTCGGTAACAAAACAGAACTGCAGGATTTGAAAGTCTTTAACTCAATTGGTCAGGATATCTCGAAAGATTTGACTATAACGTGTTACAACGGGTATTCAGAAGTCTATTTCAGAGATCAGCAGGAAGGAATTTTTGTGATCAAGTCCAAAACAAATTCACAAATCCTGATCAAAAAGTAGCTTATTGATAGTTTTCTACCATTGCTTTAATACGATCAATTATGTGGATGCGTAATAATTCCGGTTCGGTAACAACGATTTCTCCGCCATAACTTAAAATACTGCGGATCAATTCTTCCGAGATGTATACTTTCATTTCGAATGTTGTTCTGTTCTTCCCTTCCTTTACAATTTTCTGGGACGCATGAAAAGGTTGCGACTCAATATATTTTGCTGCAATATTGTCTGCTTTAAAAACAACCGTTTCCGGCTTACCGTTACTGGCTGTAATGCCAATAGCATGCTCAAAAAACTGATCCGGGTTGAATGAGATTGGAGACCGGAATACTTCTTCAGATTCCTGTAAATCATAGATCCTGTCCAAACCATAGGTTATAATTCCTTCCTTAACCAGGTCATAGCAAAGCAAATACCAGCGATTTCGGTATTCTTTCAGGAGAAGCGGAAGCACTTTTCGTGCTTTTCGTTTTTGTGTTTGAAAGCTTTCATAATCAAAGTAGATCACCTTTCCATTCTTGATTGCATTCAGGATCGGGTTCAGGAACTCACTTCCCCGCGAAGAAACAGGTGTTTCAAACTCCACGAAACGGTCAATTGATTTGTCATTGATATCATTCGAAATGTTTACGCGGTCTACAATTTTATCAATCGCGAAACCGAATTGTTTAAACATTCCAACATCCTTGAATTGACTGAGCGTATTTGCAGCAAAACGAATTGCTTCGATATCCGATTCGTTCAATGGTATTTCATCCAATGAAAATTCGGGATCACTGTAATAATATCCATTATATCTTTTGGAATACTTAATCGGTGCATCGTGTTCCATTTTCATGGCAAACATATCCTTCTCAATGGTGGAATCGCAAATATTTGCGCCATCAACACTTCCGAACAATGCTTCTTCACAAGCCTCACGTAACATTGCTTTTGTCGGATAAGGCTTATAATTATTTCTCAGAGCACGATCAATAATACGAAATCTCAACAAGGCATTCTTTATATGCGGCATAACAAAACTTTCAATCTAAAATATCAAAAAAAACTCAATTGAACTTAGAATGACGTTCATCAATTGCAAATTCGATAAACAAACCGAAACCTCCATCCTCATTCAAGTAGGTATATTTGGCATCCAGCTGTTGAATAAAAGCACTGATAATTTCAACACCTGTGGAAGATTGCTCCAAAAATTCAGTCTTTCCTGCATACCCGATTCCATTGTCTTTAACCAGGAGTTCATAATTCAGACTTTTTTCAGGATTGTTCTTTAAAGCAATTTCAATCATCCCTTCATTTTGTTTTGAGAAAGCATGTTTATAGGCATTTGAAAGCAATTCACACATGATTAATCCCACGGGAACGGCATAATCAATTGCTAAATTGATCTCTTCCACGTTCACACTTACTTCAATATGTTTATCGTAACTGGAAAAGGATTCCTTCATTTGTGAAATCAATTTATTCAAATATGCCCCCATTTCCACATAAGCCGAATCATTGTTCAGATGAAGCTGATTATGGATTAAAGCTATCGCACGAATGCGATCTTTCCCCTCTTCCAGGATACGAAGCGCTTCCGGATCATGTACGTTGCGTGATTGAAGGTTCAAAATACTGGACACTACCTGTAAATTATTCTTAACACGATGATGAATTTCCTTTAAAAGGCTTTCCTTCATTGCCAATGCATTCGAAATCTCTTTGTTCTTGTCATCAATCTCCTCTTTCTGTAATTGGAGCACCCGGTTTGAATCACTTTTTTGACGAATAAACAAATAGGAAATACTGACAATGATTACAATACTCATGAGAATCAGGATCAGTATTAAACGAAGTTGCTGATTTTTATTGCGCTCTTCTTCCAATAAGTATTGATTGGATTCCGTTTGAAAATCCTTTTCCAATTCAAATACCAGGTTTTCACTTCGCAGATTTTCCAGCAAATCATCAATTTCATTGCGCTTAACCGAAAAGTAATAGGACGAATCCATGTTGTTTTTCAGTTCATAATAATGCTCCAAACATCCATAAACCTGGAACAGATCTCTCAATTCCGTTTCTTTTTCATTTTTCAGAACTGTGTCAAAGTACGGCTTTGCAAGATCTAACTGATTGGTGTATAAATAAATCTCACCCAAACTTGCATTGGCATATTGTTCAGCATATTTCCACTGATTCATCCGGGCCAGTTTTTTTGCAAATCGGAATTCTTTGAGCGCTTTACCGATATTGTTATTGAAAAAATACACCTGACCTCCTGAGTTTGCTAATTGAAAACGATAAGCATCACTCATCTTATGCGTCAGTATTTTCGCTTCTCTCAATTGGATCAATGCTTGCTCAAAATCTCCCTTTTCACTATAACAATTAGTCAGTACAAGACGGCATTGAAGCAAAAGGTATTTATCAGATTTATCGGATTCATTCAGGATTTTGGTCGCTTTTTGAATCAAGAGATCATAATTCTGTCCCAAGCTTTCGTAAACCGCACTGTATAAATCCAGGTACAATTTTTCCTGCTTTTTGACTTTAAAGAAAAATTGGAATCGTTTGGCTTTGTTGATCTCAAATTTCACACGGGCATAATCCCCGTAGGCACTGAAAAATTTGATTTTCTTAATTGTCAGAAGGTAATTAATCTCGGCATTATGAAAATCCTTGTACTTATTATCCAGGTAACGAAGCGTTTCATTTGCCTTCGAAATATCCACGATCATTTCTTCACGCAGTCTTTGAATTTCCTCGTTAAATTTTTTATGATCGTATTTCTTTTGTTGGGAAAAGCCCGGAAGTGAAAAATGAATCAATACCAAAACGAAAAGCCAATGCTTTTGCTTAAGTATTGAAAGACTTTCCGTGAATCGAATCATAAGGTTTGGCAATAGTAGCTTTCATGACCAATTTAAGGAATAATTTCAGACAAACTAAGGCTTTCGGTAAATCTTTTTTACCCTTTCTCACCAAAGAATCCCAATTAACTAACAATCAGGAATCTTTCGGCCTTCATACATTTACCACGTCTCTCTTTTTGTCGTAACCAAAAAGTTCGTAGTATTTGATCGCTTTCACCACGTTTTCCGGAACATCCTGTTCCCAGCTTGTAATTCCTGCACGGATCTTTGACAACACATCATCCGAAAGGATTTTCAATGCTTGCGGATCAAAATTGGAAATTGCCTCCAATTTGTTATTGTCTTTCAGGAACTGAACCAATCCACGTAAATGTTTTGGAATTGTCAACTCATCCAAAGTATAGAGCTCGCCCGTATCAACATTAATTGCCGGATAAACGTACATTTTCACATTGTGACCGAAACCGATACCAAAAGCCTCCAGCAAACCACCCGGTAAATTATCATAATAACGTTCGTCGAAAATGGTATGCAGGTTATAAACTCCAGCAATAACACCCATTTTCTGACCTCTTGCAATCGTAGCCAGGTAATCCAGCATTTTGTAATGTTTCAAATAATTGGAAATCATTACAGTGTATCCCAAAGATTCCAGCAGCTCAGCACGGTCAATGAAGTCTTTATCTGAAATTTTTCCATCTGCGGTTAAATCTTTCAGAGTCAGCTCAAAGATCACCGACAAATTATCTTCACGAACACCATCTTCCTTCAGGAACTGCTCGGTTCCATGAGCAATCATGTCCAAATGCACTTTGGTAACCGGACGGAAACGACCACGCATCAACAAAATGTTCTTTTTATACAAAGCAGCTGCCGGTTGAAGAACCGTACCACACAGGTCGAACATCGTTGCATCCGTCATTCCTCTTTTCACCAGGTTCAATGCAATAATACGATTATCTACCAATCCTAAATCAGGTCCGGAGACACGCAACATATCTACTTCTACTCGATCTCTCGGAATACGGTGAACCAGGTTTGTCAGGAATTCATCCAGGTCATCTGTCGAAAAATAAGCGGCATGAATCAGGTTCACACCTAAAATCCCTAAGGCTTCCTGTTGTGCTTTATGGGAATTGTCGTGCATTTTTACATGCAGAATAATGTCGTTGAATTCACCTCCTTGTTTTAACTGAAAGCGCAATCCGACCCAACCCTGGCCCTGGTTCGTTTTGTGATAATTTAAAGATTCAACGGTATTACAGAATGCGAAGAAACGAGCTACTTCCTGTTTTTTAGGAAGACGCTCACATAACGTATTGTATTCGGTTGTAAGCATCGTCGTCAAACGCTCCTCACAAACATACCTTGAAGCTGCGCCATACATCGCATCCGAAACTTTCATATCGTATGCCGATTGCGTATACGCAATGGTCCCGGAACTACCTCCTGCTTTAAAAAAGTTGGCTGCCACTTCCTGTCCCGCTCCAATTTCGGCGAAACAACCATAAATGTCACTTGTTAGATTAATTTTCAAGGCTTTTTCCTCGGTGGTTAATCTTCTTTCGTCTACCATTTCTTCCATATCACTTGTACAAATGTACTAACAATTAGACTTACTTCGTTAGGGGTTTAACGGTTTAAAGTCAGGATTAGTTACAAAATTATAATCTGTTAACGTTAATAAAAAGGATTTCAACTGATTACGCTGTTCATTATCCAATTGAACCCCGCCCTGACCCGCAAATTCGATCAATGGATCAATTGTGCCAGAATGCTGAATTCCAGTCGAATAATGTTCAATTACATCATCCAATGTCGCAAACCTTCCATCATGCATATAAGGTGCCGAAAGTGCAATATTCCGGAGGGTCGGAACTTTGAATTTTCCGTTATCGTTTGTGTTGTGTGTGATCGCTCCTCTTCCCAAATCGGAAAAAACAGCATCCAACCCATTATTCGAAAATTTCTGCACCTGCATCAAGGTTCCGTTATGACAATGAAAGCAATCCGCTCCGTTTAAGCTTTTAAAGAGATCAAATCCTGCCCATTCTTCAGATGTAACCGAATTTTTGATCGCTAATTCTGTAGAGGTCAGCGGGATATTATTCGCAAACTTGTACATCACATCGTATTTCGACTCCCCGGAAATCATCGTCCGTAAAAACTGGGCTAGTGCTTTTGCTACATGAGTAGAATCAAAATCGACCACTCCGAAAGCTTTGTAAAACTGATTGCGATAAAGCCCTACTGCTTTTAAACGTGAAACGGCATCTTTCCATTGCAGATGCATTTCTACCGGGTTTGGCACTGGCTCTAAAATCTGTTCCTCCAACGTATGTGCTCTTCCATCCCAAAAGAAACTGGTTTGCCAACCGAGATTAATCAAGGCCATTGCATTCCGCGTTCCCAAAGTTCCGTTAACTCCCTGGGAAAACTGATTTACATCTGAAAATGAAGCATCCGGTGCATGACAAGATCCGCATGAAATGGTATTGTTTAAAGACAATTGTTTTTCATAGAACAACATTCTCCCCATCAGGACACCTTCTTCCGTC
>CBFGPJ010000097.1:0-8465 GCA_965650615.1 uncultured Fluviicola sp.
TTTTAAAAATTGTTTATCACCAATCGCCGTCTGCTTTCGGATACCGAAATAGAATAAGATGAGTGCTATAACCCCGATTAACAAGAAAAGAAGGTTTAATTTCTTATTCGCATACATTTTACCCATGATCAAAATTTCAATAATCATCATCGCAGCCGTCATGAGTCCGGCCATATAGAACTGATTGATGTTCGGAAGGGTATTTTCGAAGCGATCAACCATTGCATACATCAAAATGTACATTGCAAAGAAGGAAATGATAATCATCAGAATGAATTTTTTATGAGACATCCCATGATTATGGTCAACTTGTTGGATCTGTTCTTTCATAACTTTATGTTTTAATGTTTCATTTATTAATTCGTACTTCCTGGCTCAATCCGGTTAATAAGTAAACGTAAACCCACCGCCAAATCCCATATCACTATCATAGTGGGCCGATAAGGAAAAGGACCTGTTAAGCACATATTTTAAACCGGCCATATACTCAAAATCGGAATTGTACATCAGGCCTAACCGAAGCCGTTTGGTCAACGGGATATCTTCCCGCATGAATTGTAAACGCAGTTTTCCGTCCGTATCTACCCGCAGGTCTGCGATAATAAGCATGGGCAGCGTGTATTGCAACCCGAAACAAACGACCGACCGCTGATCCTTAGTATTTACTTGTCCGAACAGGTTGCGTTCAATCTCGCCCATTTCCATTTTGCGGTAACGCCAGTCAAATCCGACATAGGGAAACAACCATTGCATCTTTCCGATGTAGCGGCCAAAGTGAGTTTCCGTTTCGTAGCCATGCATGTCCTTATAACCCAATCGCCATTCCGCCTGGAAATTCCAACGGGTATTCTGGAACATCATTTCCCCGTCGTTTCCATTCGTTGCAAAGTCATTCTGGAACATGAAGTGAAACTCACGATCATCTGCATATAACTTACGCAAGGCTTTTTCCGGGTTGGGAAGCTGCGGATTGGGCGGTGAATTTTCATACGTGAAGATCCGCCCCATTCCGCTCATCATGTGATACAAAATGTGACAATGGAAAAACCAATCGCCGCTTTCGCTTGCAGCAAATTCAATAGTATCCGTCTCCATAGGCATAATGTCCAAAACATTTTTCAAGGGGGAATAAGCGCCATGGCCGTTCACAACCCGGAAGAAATGCCCGTGCAGGTGCATGGGGTGGCGCATCATGGAATTATTGTATAAGATGATGCGGACATTCTCCCCCTTTTTAATCAGGATCTTATCTGTTTCGGAAACGGTTTTATTATTGATACTCCATACATAGCGGTTCATATTGCCGGTGAGTTCGAAGTGATAAACGCTTGTCGGGGCTTCCGGTAAAGTTGTCTTTACGGGAGAGCGCAGCATGTTGTAATTTAACGTTACAATATCTGATAGTTCATTGCTATTATACTGGTTCCCGGTGTTCATACCGGGATGTTCGTGGTCCCGTTTTTTCTTTAAAGCACCCGTAATTTCAGGGTACATCACCACGTTCATGTCCATTTGCTGAAGACTCATATTCATACCCATATCGTCCAGGTTCCCATTCATTTTGATCATGTCATTCATCATCTGCATTCCTTCAAAATATTTGAGCGGCTGCAAAGGAGAGATGAGTTGTTTAACACCTTTTCCAAGCCATAATGAAGTACTTCCGATCCGATCTTCCGAAGTAGCCTGTAGTTCAAAAGCTGTACGATCCGAAGGAATCGTAACAACAATATCATATGTTTCCGCAACAGCAATGATAAACCGGTCAACAGGAACAGGAACAACGTCCTCTCCATCACTGGCAACCACATCCATTTTTCCCCCAGACCAGCGCATCCAGAAATAGGTAGACGAACTTCCGTTAATGATCCGGATCCGAACTTTTTCTCCCGCCTTGAATTGTTGTGCTTCCACTTCGGGCTTTCCGTTCATCAGGAATTGATCGTAGTACACATCACTTACATCCATTGCCAGCATGCGTTTCCATTCGTTCCCGATTTTCGTTTTGAATCTTTTATTGGCGATGGCATCACCGTAACTTTGTACGGCGCCTTTTTGAACCGAAGCTTTTTTGATAGCGGACCAATCGTTCGCCATATGTAAGCGGCGGTGAACTTCGAAGGGTTTCATATCGGTCCAGTCGCTTAGAACAATGGTAAGCTCAGGCAGTGGTTTTTCATTCCGTCTGTGAATAATAAACGCCCCATACATTCCTCCCTGTTCCTGCAATCCGGTATGTGAGTGGTACCAGTATGTTCCATTCTGTACAAGCGGGAACTTATACAAATGGGTCTTTCCCGCTTTAATCGGTGCAGTAGTTAAGTAAGGAACTCCATCCTGTTCGTTTGGCAGAATGAGTCCGTGCCAGTGGATCGAAGTTTCCGCTTTCAGTTCATTATGGATCCAGATTTCAGCAGTATCTCCTTCCGTAAAATGCAATTCAGGCATTGGGATACTTCCATTCACGGAATAAGCATGACGCTCTTTTCCGGTGAAATTTACAGTTGTATCCCTGACATACAGATCGTACCGCACCGTTTTCTGGGCCAGCGTTACCAAATGCATCATTACCGCCACTATTACTAACATTTGTTTTTTCATCACAACCAATTTTCGTTGTTTACCTTAAACCCATTTACGAAAGGAGATTTTCAAATCCTTTCTTAGATTCTTTCGATCTGGAAGCCTGCTTGTTTTACCTTTTCTTCCACTTCCGCTGCTGTAATTTTATCCGATTTCACTGTCAGGATCTTAGCAGGTGTAAAAATGTCTACATTCCATTCTTCCGGTGTAAGTTGTTCATTCAGAAATGGTGTTACTTTTTCGAGACATCCGGTGCATTTGATTGTTGTTTTAAATTGAAGTGTTTCCATGATCGTTTGTATTATTTAATGATTATGAATACAAAGTTTGCCTTTTTAACGTGCGCTTTCCTTATAGTATTTTCAGAACGATTTATGATTTTTACGACTTTTCATTTTCTGAATTTCAATAACAGGCTATTACTCACCACGCTTAATGAACTTAACGTCATGGCGGCCCCTGCAATCATTGGATTGAGCAGGAATCCGTTGACCGGGTAAAGTATTCCGGCAGCAATCGGAATACCGATCACGTTATAAATAAATGCCCAAAAGAGGTTCTGTTTAATAGCTGAAACAGTTTGTTTTGATAGCTGAAAAGCAATCGGGATTTTGGTCAGATCGGAGGAAATAATCACCATCCGGGCAACATCCATTGCAATATCGCTGCCTTTTCCCATGGCAATACTCACATCAGCTTGCGTAAGTGCATTGCTGTCGTTGATTCCATCACCAACCATTGCTACCACTTTCCCTTCTGCCTGCAATTGTTTCACAAATTCAGATTTGTCGGCCGGAAGTACTTCCGCTTTGTAATGATCGATCCCTGCTCTTTCTGCAATTGCTTTAGCCGTTTGAGCGTTATCACCGGTCAGCATATAAACCTCTATTCCCAACTGTTTTAACTGACGAACAGCTTCTATTGAAGTATCTTTGATCTCGTCTGAAACAGCAATAACGGCAAGGGCTTGTTCGCTATCTGCAAAGAAAATAACGGTCTTTGCTTCCCGGAGCCACAAATTGGCTGTGTTCAACAATTCCTCCGTAATTGAAATCTGTTCCTGGTCCAATAATGCCTTATTCCCGACAAAATAAACGGTGTCTTTTATGGTTGCTTTTGCCCCGAATCCCGTAATACTTTCAAAGTGATGCACATGAAGTGTGTCTGTCTGGTTTAAGTACCTGATCACAGCTTCGGCCAAAGGATGCTCGGATTGTTTTTCCATGCTGTAAAGCACAGATTCAAACGATGCATCGTTGTTCAACCATTGAATCCCGGTAACTTTCGGTTTACCTTCGGTAATTGTTCCGGTTTTATCAAGGACTACTGCATTCACTTTGCGGCCAAGTTCAAGACTTTCGGCATCTTTTATCAGTATTCCGTTCTCTGCTCCTTTGCCGACACCAACCATGATCGCCGTGGGTGTTGCCAATCCAAGGGCACACGGACAAGCAATAACAAGTACTGTAACCAACGAAAGAATTCCTTGTGTCCACCCATTGTCACCGCCCAATACTACCCAAAGGATCAGGGTTAAAATTGAAATACCAAGAACAACCGGCACAAAAATTCCTGCAATTTTATCTACCAGTTTCTGGACCGGGGCTTTACTTCCCTGGGCATCCTGGACCATTTTAATGATCTGACCGAGCATCGTTGCATCACCCACTTTCTCGGTTTTGAAATGGAAACTTCCTTTTTGATTGATCGTTCCGGCAAAAACCTCAGATCCTTCCATTTTTTCAACCGCTACAGGTTCACCGCTCAACATACTTTCATCCACAAAGGATTTTCCCGAAATGACCCGGCCGTCCACCGCAATCTTTTCACCCGGTTTCACAACGATCGTATCACCAATCTTTACCTTCACAATCGGAATTTCTTCGGTTTCACCACTGGCATTCAGGATCGTTACCGTTTTGGGTTGCAGGCCAATCAGCTTTTTCAATGCTGAAGAAGTATTCCCTTTTGCTTTTTCCTCAAGCAATTTCCCCAATAAAATAAAAGCAATGACTACTGTCGCAGCTTCAAAATACACATGTGCGTGTAATCCTCTGCTATGCCATACTTCCATGAATAAAGTATTGAAAACACTGAACAGGTATGCAATTCCGGTACTTAATGCAACAAGCGTATCCATATTTGCCGAACGATGTTTTGCCTGCTTCCACGCATTGATAAAGAAATCTTTTCCCAGCCAGACAATTACCGGAGTTGAAAGTGCCCACATGATATAGTTTGCATAAGGGAGATCCATAAAGAACATCCCTATCGCAACAACAGGTACAGACAACAGGATCGCACCGAATGTTTTCAGTTTCAGCTTGCGAAACTTTTGAGCATGGAGCTCTTCCAGTGTGTCGTGAGCCGATTCGGTTTCATCGATCATCAAATCATATCCGATCGAACGCATGGCCTGCTGCAACTCTTTCGGAGTAGTAATCGAAGGGATATACTCCACGGTTGCCGTGTTGTTGGCATAGTTCACTGCTACCCCGACAACACCTTTGGTACTTTCAAGAATGGTCTGAGCACTGATCGCACAAGATGCACAGGTCATATTCAATACCGGGAAGTTCTTCTTCACAGTTGTGACCCCATATCCAAGGTCACGGATTGCTTTTACTGCATTCGGTAAAATATTGAACGCTTTCGTTTCATTGATAATCGCGCGACTGTTATTCAGTTCCACTTTATGTGTCGTAACACCTTCAAGTTCTTTCAATCCCTTATCAACGATCATTGCACAATGCTCGCTTTCCACTCCTTCGAGTGGGATATGAAGCAATTCGCGGTCTGTTGTTTCCATAATTTTCAATTTATACTGCAAAGTTCAGTTGAAAACAGGGTGTACGCGTTATGATATTTTCGGATAGAGTTATGATTTTTACAACAGGTCCAGTGATTTCCGCTTAGCCGCTTTTATACTTTTGAAGTGACTTGGCGTTAATCCCACAACTTTCTTGAACTGTGTACTCAAATAAGCTACACTGCTATATCCCATTTTGTCGGCAATCTCACTCAAAGAAAGCTCATCATATACCAACAGTTCCTTCACACGTTCTATTCGTTGAGCAATGTAAAACTTTTCAATCGTCGTTCCTTCAACCTCTGAATACAGGTTACTCAGATACTTGTATTCCATCGGGATAAACTGCGTCAGGTAATCCGATACGTTCATGTTCAATTGGTCTTCGGAATGATGCACCAGCTCCACAACCAGGTTCTTGACCCGTTCGATTAACCTGCTTTTTTTATCATCAATCAGTTCGAAACCCAATTCCTGAAAACGCTCCTCTACCCGTTTTTTGTCGTCGTTTGTCAATTCCTCTTTCAACTCCACTTCGCCCAATTCCACTGTAACAGGTTGAAGTCCGAGCTCTTCCAGCTCGGACTTTACCACCATCTTACAACGGTTGCATACCATGTTTTTGATATAAATCTTCATGTTTTACTTGATCGTTTCGGTCGTCTTTCCGCAGGATAACATGGAACTTCCGTAATAAGGGTTTTTCACCGTATTTTGTTTACTCAACCAATCCGCACCTTTTCCATCGTTGTACATCGGGCAATGCTGCAGATAAATGGTTTCATCCGACTTGAACACTTTGGCCAGCGCATACACATTTTGTGAAAGCATGGAAAAATGTTCCCGCTGATGTGCTATGTCTTTCGTTTCACCGATGTGTTCTGCATGCATCAACAGGTCCTTTTCTACTTTCATCCAGGCAGCATGTTCTTCCGATGACATGGATTTCATATCCACCTCTTTTATCGCCTTAGCCATTGAGAGTGCTTTAGAAGATGCAGTTACAGCATCATCTTTTACCAA
Organism: uncultured Fluviicola sp.; assembly: GCA_965650615.1. Taxonomy (GTDB): domain Bacteria; phylum Bacteroidota; class Bacteroidia; order Flavobacteriales_D; family Crocinitomicaceae; genus Fluviicola. Next base: position 6,416 of record CBFGPJ010000097.1, read on the forward strand.
AGCATCCTTCAATGCAAAATAGTGATCATATACTTTCGAAAGCAGTTTCCCCTTCTCCTGTTCTGCTGCGGGACTATCCTGCTTTGATGCGTTATTTTCGACAGGATTGTCATTGGCAATTACTTCCTTTTTTATCCGGTCATACTTGCAGCATTCCGGAAGTTTTGCATAAGCATCATCCGGAGCCAGAAATTGTTCATTATCGTATCCGGCATACGCCACTTTTTTGAGAATTTCAGAGCTTGTAGTTTGTTTCGAATCATATGTAAGGGTCATCGTTTTCTTGTCTTTGTCCCATTCAGCGGAAGAAATGCCTTTCTTATTCGCTGCAGTTTCGATCGTGTTCTTACACATTTCGCAATTTCCGGAAACCTGGAAAGTTTCGGTTTTTGCATTTTTTATGGGGGTTGCACAACTGGTAAATGCCATCAACATTGACATTCCCAGCATGAGTTGCTGTATCTTTTTCATACTATCTTTTTTATTGAATAATAACTGGTAATCCCGGTGGAAAGGGTTAGCGATTTGAACTGCCTTTCGGCCGAATCCTACAGAAGGAAAGAATCATTCTGGATATAAATCGGTACGCTATACCTGCCGGGCGGCAGATCCGGCGAATAATTCAACGCCGCTTTTGATAGCACTGTTAAGGTATTTTGAAGGAAATCGAACCGGTAGGATTGTTCTTTCAAAATCCCTGCGTCAGGACTTTTAAAATTTATCGCAGTCTGTTTTAACTGCTGATTTTCGAGTTTTAAAGAATAGGTAAGTTGTTCACAGCATTTTCTTTTTGCAAGAACCCTATTTTTTGAAGTGATTGCTCCACAAGAGCAATTCATTTTTGACTTTGAACCAAATAAGGAAACATCTGCCAGTTTACCACTGCAATAATGTGTCGACACTCTGATTCCGAAAGCCGGAAACAGATAAAGGACCATAATTATAAGTGAAAGAATCCGTTTCATTCCTGTTTGATTACAAGCAAATGTAAGTTGTGAGACATCCAAACACAACTTTTTTGAACTTAAAGTTAAAAAACTGTCTTTTAGCTTTCCCATAATTAAGATTCTTTTTGAATTCCGTTATTTTTCTGTTATTGCATAAACAGCTTATATTTAGCATCGTGAAGACAATCCTGGTATATAGCCTTGCAGTATTTTATTTCCTGATAAGTGTCAGGCTGACGGCTAATATCCATTATTGCGGAGGTAAGATCCAACATATTTCAGTGGTAGGTTTTAGCTCACACAAATCCTGTTGCGCGGGTAAACCGATGAAAAAAGGATGTTGTGAAGATGTTCAGCTTTGCTTTAAAAAGAGCAGTGTAGACCATCAAACATCTTCGGCAGTTCTGTTCTTTGCAGCTGCACTTCCTGCAGAACCTCAGAAAACATTCGTTTTTGAGCAGAAGGATGAAGTCTATGTACCAAAGAATATAAAACCCTCAGTTAATGCACCTCCTCCGGAATTAAGGATTCCGACTTATTTAAAACACTGTGTATTCATTATATGATTTGAGAATCACTCATCGGGCTATGCCTGATTTTTTCTCAATTAATAATCAAATATTGAATAAACATGCGAAAAATAACATTAGTACTATCATTCGCTTTGGCAGCAACGTCGCTTTTTACTTCCTGTAATTCCACAAAGGATGAAAGCTACAGTGCCTATCAGTGCCCCATGAAATGCGAGAGTTCAAAAACCTACGATAAACCGGGAACTTGTCCCGTGTGCAGTATGGAATTGGAGGGCATTAAATCAAATAAAAACTAATATTATGAAAACTACACTTTTAAAAAGTCTGGCAACAGTTGCGTTTACTGTGCTGACATTCATTGGCAACAGCCAAACAACAGCAATGAATTTTTCAGGACAGGATTGTAACGGAAACAACGTTGACCTTTTTGCTGATTTAGACGCGGGAAAAGCAGTCATGCTTATTTTTTATATGCCGAATTGTGGTTCTTGTCCGCCGGTAGCATCAAAAATGCAAACAATGGCGAATAACATCAACGCAACGCATCCCGGTTTGGTAAAAGCATATGCA
>CBFGPJ010000098.1:0-8425 GCA_965650615.1 uncultured Fluviicola sp.
TTGCTCCATCCAGTCCATTGTTGCACCACCGTCGTGTACCTCACCAATTTTGTGGTTTACACCTGAGTAGTACAGAATACGCTCAGTTGTAGTTGTTTTCCCAGCATCGATGTGAGCTGCGATACCAATATTTCTTGTGTATTTAAGATCTCTTGCCATTTCTTAGAATCTAAAATGTGAAAACGCTTTGTTAGCTTCAGCCATACGCAATGTATCTTCCTTCTTTTTGAAAGCAGCACCTTCTTCTTTCGAAGCAGCGATGATTTCTGAAGCAAGTTTACCTGCCATGGACTTCTCATTACGTTTACGAGCGTATCCAATCAACCATTTCATAGCCAATGATTGTTTACGTCCTTCACGAACTGGAGTAGGGATCTGGAATGTAGCTCCACCAACACGGCGAGAACGAACCTCCACAGATGGAGTTACGTTTTCCAATGCTTTTTTGAACACTTCCAATCCTTCTTGATCTTCTAATTTCTTATCTACGATCTCTAATGCATCGTAGAAAATTTTAAATGCCAAATTCTTTTTACCGGAGTACATTAAGTTGTTAACGAACTTTGTTACCGTTACGTCATTAAACTTCGGATCCGGGAGGATGGCAATCTTTTTCGCTTTTCTTCTTCTCATCTCTTAAAAAGTTTAATTATTTCTTAGCTTTTGGACGTTTTGTTCCATACTTAGAACGACGTTGTGAACGGCCTTCAACACCTGCAGTATCTTCCGCACCACGAACGATGTGGTAACGAACCCCTGGTAAATCTTTAACCCTTCCACCACGCACAAGAACCAACGAGTGTTCTTGTAAGTTGTGACCTTCTCCACCGATATAAGCATTCACTTCTTTACCGTTGGTAAGACGAACACGCGCTACTTTACGCATAGCTGAGTTCGGCTTCTTAGGTGTAGTGGTGTACACACGTACACATACTCCTTTGCGCTGCGGACAAGAATCCAAAGCCGCTGACTTTGACTTCTTTACTACCGCAGTCCTTCCCTTTCGCACTAACTGTTGTATAGTTGGCATACAGTACTCAAATTTTGTTAATTAATAAATATAGTTTTCCCCAAAGAACACACTTTGAGGGGTGCAAAGATAGATAGAAAAACTTACAATGCAAGAGTTTTGCTAAAAAAGTGCTGTTTTTGAACAAATTAATGTTGATGAAATAACTCTCGGAAAATATTGAACTAAAAAAAGCATCCCGAAAAAATCAGTTTCCGGATCGGAACAATTTTGACAACATAATCCTTCAAAACCGATCAGATTCAAACTTCTTTGTGAATCAATAAAAAATACTTTACTAAAGTTTTAGCTTTTCTAAATAATACTAAATCGTTTTACATCTGAACATTCCGATTTTCAGACATTTACCTTCAGAAAAAATTAATCCTGAATTAACTTTAACTTATTTGTAACAAGTGTACTTTAGCAAAAAAAACGCTACAACATGAAGGCAATTCTCTCCGTTTCCTTACTCCTGCTATTTCACTATGCTTCTTCTCAAACAACCATTGCCGTCCAGGATTTTGACGGTGGCTCACCGGCCTGGGGCTTTACCAATACAAATGGGGCAACTGTGACCGGGAACTCAACCGCTGGCGACAGGCCTGCTTCATCTGCAGTTTATACAAGCGCAACAACCTCCTTCGGAACAAATAACACCACTTCAACGGTAACATTTAGTAATATAAGTGGTTTGGGTACGTATACTTCCAAATATGTAGAGTTTCGCCTGGCATCCTGGTCTCTCGCATCAACCGGTAACGGGGCCGAAACCGGAGATGCAGTGAATCTGGATATTTCCTTTGATGGCGGAACTACCTACTCGAATGAAATCCAGGTTACCGGAAACTCCAATGCATATTGGCACTATACTACAGGAACGGGACTGGCAACCGCTACTTATGATGGAAACAATACAGCAACCACTTTTGCTCCCGGAGCAACAACTGGTAACAAAACAACGGATGGTTACTCAACTGTTCATCTTGATCTCCCGAACGCATGTACGCAGGTCCGGATCCGGATTCGGGCAACCAATAATTCAACCTCAGAACGCTGGACTGTCGACGATGTGAAGCTGATCGGAACATTAACAGCTCCTTGCTCTCCGGGAGCCGCGCCAACAATCAATGCCGGTTCCATTACGTCAACCAATTTCTGTACAAGTGCTCAAATTAACTTTACAGCCGGCAATGGAACAAACAGGATTGGGGTAATCTCCTTAACTAATTTTTCTGATACACCTGTCAACGGAACAAACTACACTGCAAACAGCACATATGGATCAGGCGCATTGCTAGGTACCGGAAACTATGTCGTGATGAACGGAACAGCAAACACTGTTACGGTAACGGGCCTTTCTTCCGGAACAACCTATTATTTCCAGGTGTTCGAATACAATGGAGTTACCCCGAATTGTGACGAATCATACCTGATCACGTCAGTTACCACCTATTCATTCACAACACAATCCAACTGCAATACACCTCAGATCCGTTCCATCCTTGCGGACGCCTGCTCCAGCGTGGAAGGATTGGACGAACAGGTAATTATAGAAAACGGTGCGAATCCATTGTCAATAAACGACATCTCCCTGGCGTTTCCATCAGGAGGAACCTATTGTAATTCCGGCTGCGGAACAAATACGCTCGGCAACAATGCCACTTATATTTCCCAATTAAATGCCTTGGCGGGTTGTAACATCTTTACGTATGCAGATCCGATACCGGCAGGAGCGATCATTGTGGTATTTACAGGCCAAACACCTTCCTACGTATTCGATTATTCCCCACAATGCCCTTCAACTCAGCAATACTACGCCGTCTTTTGTAATAACACCAGCACTGCAGGTCGTTTTGCGAACAGCGGTACAGGAACCCGAACACTGGATGCCATTTTTGCCGGTACAACCGAATCCGTTACATACGAACCAAACTCATTGGGTGGTAATGGCAGTTTCATTGACTTCGATGATCCCGGAAATCCGACTTACCGGATCGAACCGAGCTGTATCTATCCGCTGGGAGTTGAACTGGTAAACTGGCAGGCTTCCATGATGGATAATGATGTATTACTTACCTGGACAACACTTTCAGAAACCAATCTTGGTAAGTTCGAGGTATTGCGAGTAGATCCATACAGCACAATGGAACAAACAGTTCAAACGATTTATGTAGACGGAAATTCCGATACAAGGAAAGAATACACTGCATTTGATCAAAATCCGGAACCGGGAATGAATTATTACCAATTACTGGCAGTAGACCGTGACGGAAAGCAAGAGAGAAGCCCGATGATTGCTATCAACACACGATCTTCGGAACAATACGTAAGATACAATGCCGGGACCGTGATCTTCGGGCAAGCCCTGAAAAAAGGTGATGCGGTGACTTTCTACAATTGTGAAGGAAAAGAGATCCGTTCATTCGAAATTTCTGAAGCAAGTAATTATGTAGAACAGCAACTGAGTGCAGGAATTGCTCTTGTGCGCATCACTTACAGAAACGGATTTTCAGAAGTAATCCGGATAATGGTCACCAACTGATCCGGAAATTCATAAAACAATAAAAAAGCAACTTCAATGAAGTTGCTTTTTCTTTTTAGTTCAAAATACTTATTGCTCGGTTAAAAGCCGGACCGTTTTCACTATTTGATCACCGATCGTATTTTCAATATGCAAATAATAAGTTCCTTGCGGTAAATCAGTCAAATCAATTTCCACCAAAGTCAAACTGGTTGGGAATTCTTTCAAAACCGCTCCCAACATATTCACTACCCGTATATTCTTTAATGGAATTTCAGAAAGTACTTCTATCTTACCTGCTGAAGGATTCGGGAATACAGAAAGGTTACTTAATCCGTACTCATCCATACCTAAATAGTATTCACAGGCCCCGCCGCTCGGATTGTAATACAAACTATCGTCCTCGAAGCAAAGAAAACTTACCATATCAATATCTAACCCTCCCTGATTTTCACACCATCTCGGAAATGGAAACAAGTAACAGCCTGTCGCACCAAAACGGGCATTGGCTTTTCCTGATAAATGCATATAAGAATCCGGTGTGTGAGTCAAAGTCAATTCCGTTGTATTTTGTCCATTCAACAAAACGCTTCCTGTTGATTCAACCACACAGACAGATGTGTCATTACATCCAAATGCCGAATCCGCTGCCTGTAAAAGCCATTGGTCGTTTGCCTGGGCTGAAAAATCGTACAAAACAAAAAACTGGTCTGCATAACCATCCCAATAGTAAACCGTATCATTGGAAGTATACACAATTCCTCCTAAATAATCAGTGACAGATTCAAAAAGCGGCCCGTTTGGTCCTGTCATCATAAAACTATGTCTTTTGGCTTTGATCCTGGTACATTGTTTTCCAAGAATCACTGTATCCCCACTTTCCCAGGCTTTGATATACCCGGATTCTCCAACATTGGTGAACCCATAATGCCAAACGGCATTTCCTTTTGTCCAGATGGCAGATTGTGAGAACCCGGACAAACCGATAAGTGTAAATATGAGAAGTAGTTTAACTTTCATGATCAATGATTTATACGGCTAACACATATAAAGATACAACAATTGAAAAAAGTTGGAAAATCACACCTGGTAACAAACCGCATTGATATTCATTCCCGCACCAACAGATGCAAACAATACAATATCTCCTTCGGTAATTTTGTATCCGTTCAATTCCTCCCGCTTCACCATACTTAATAAAGTAGGAATGGTCGCCACCGAACTGTTACCCAGTTTGTGGATATTCATTGGCATCACATGCTCCGGGATTTCGGCAATTCCATAGAGTTTATACAATTCACGAACGATGGCTTCATCCAATTTTTCATTCGCCTGATGAATAAAGATCTTCTTCACATCCGCAATTTGAACACCTGCTTTATCCAGGCAATCCTTCATTGCAATCGGGACGTTCTTAATGGCGTATTCGTACACTTTTCGTCCCCTCATTTTGACATAACGAATCCGGGGATCCGATTCCGGGAAGTTGGATTTCCCCAAATTCAGATAGGTCACCTCATCTTCACAATGACTTTGTGCACTGAACGAAAGTATTCCCGAATCTGAATCCTGTAATTCCAAAATGGTCGCCCCCGCTCCGTCAGAAAAGATCATGCTATCCCTGTCATGCTGGTCCAACACACGGCTCAAAGCTTCTGCCCCGATCACCAAACATTTCTTTGCCATTCCGGCTTGAATGAATGCATGAGCCTGGATCAATCCCTGAAGCCAACCAGGGCAACCGAAAATTAAATCGTAGGCAATACAATTCGGATTTTTGATTCCCAAACTATGTTTGACACGCGATGCAATGGATGGGATCATGTCTGTTTGAATGGTATGTTTGATCACATCACCGAAATTATGTGCTACGATAATCTGATCTATTGTTTCCCGGTCACAATTTACATCACGAAGTGCATCTTCGGCAGCAATTGCCGCCATGTCCGAACAATTCAGATCTTCTGTCGCATAACGTCGTTCTTCAATACCGGTAATGATTTCAAATTTCTGGGCAATTGCCTCAGGCCTTAAAGGAATGTGTTGCTGATTCTCATCATAAAACTTATGAAGCGCAAAGTCAGCATTTGTTTTGATTACTGTCGGAATGTATCTTCCGATTCCTGTAATTACACTTTTCATGTTCTTTTTAAACCATTAGTAACTAATTACAGAAGCTTCCGGGGTCTTTGTTTTTCCACCAGAAGCAGGGGATGCTCAGATCAAAGATATTAACTTTCCCGGGATTCTATCTCTAATTTTAATCTTTGTTATGATACAAAAACAGTGTCGAATGGTAAATATTCGGATCTATCATTTGGAAAACCTCTGAACAAAGGATGTTCCGTTCTCTCCCCGGAGATATAATAAATAGAATCCCGATCGCAAGAACTCAATATTTACCTGGTTATCGATTACCGGAATACCATTACTCAGAACTGCTCCATTTAAATCGCAGACATGAGCTGTATACTGACTCGTTAATCCCTCCAAGTTCAACACACCAGAAGCAGGATTCGGATAGATTACAATAGTCGGAACCGAAAGCTCGGAAGTTCCTAAAAAGAAATCAGGAAGCTCACCGCATTCAACCCCATTGTGAACTACATAAAACAAATTCACCAAAAAACTTTGTTCTGTTGGGTCTCCGGGACGTTGCTTTCCTCCGTATGGTCCGCCGGCATGCGAATAAGCATGGTAATCGGAAATCAGTGGCTCAAGGTCGCAAGAATCCATATTACTGATATCCATTCCAAAATGATATGCCTGTCCTGAATTATTGAAACACCATGGAGAAGGAATAAGTGTGTCAACCGAATTGTAACATCCTGTGGCATCACTTTCCCAAAACCAAGTAGCATAATTGCCAAAAACATGATCCCCACTACCAGGTGAATATGGGGCGTTTAAGTTCGCATGTATAAATGTAAAGGTATCTACCGAATAACTGGGAGGAGTTATTCCACCGCTTCCGTTTGGTAATGGCGGAAAATAAGTTTGTCTCTGGGCCGAATAGTTAACCAAATCACCTGTAGCTGAAAGTTGTTTTGTAAGGATATGGATCATTTGATAACGAAAAGTTATCATTCCTATACTTTGATGAGTTGCTTTATTTTCCAAACCAAAATAATCACCAACAGTAAAGTCGTAGACTTCACTACGCATCAATTGCGAAAAGCTAAATTGAGAGACAAAGACAAGGATGGAACTTAGTAAAAGATCTTCATGGTATTCAGTTTGATTGATCGAATATAAGATTTTCTATTTAAAGACGGAAATCAAACCTATTATCTGGACATTCCGGATGTGTAATCCTTAGAAAAGCAAATCACATTCTTTTTTAGGTAATTTTGAAACATCGATGACCATTCGGTTGATTATGAAATAAATCAAATAACATAATTTTGCTACATGAAGCAGCTCCTTTTTTTCCTTTTACTAGTTCCCGCTCCCGTTGTATTTGGACAACTCTACAAAGATTCAACTCAAATAGTTGAAGTGCGTGTCAGGGATCTTTTGAACCGAATGACACCGGAAGAAAAGTTCTGGCAGGTATTCATGGTCCCATCCGATGGAGACACAACTAACGGCAAGCTCAAGCATGGAATTTTCGGTTTGCAATTGAGTGCCAGTGCACAAGGTGACGCGGGTGGACAAATGCTTTCGTACAACACCTCGGAGAATGCATTGACACTTGTCCGCAAAATCAATAAGACACAGCGCTATTTCGTTGAAAAAACACGGTTGGGAATCCCAATTATCCCGTTTGATGAGGCATTACACGGATTAGTCCGAAGTGATGCAGCCAGTTTTCCGCAAGCGATTGCCATGGCGGCAACCTGGGACACTTCGCTCATTAATCTTGCCGCCGGGCACATTGCTGAAGAATGTAAGGCCCGGGGAATCCGGCAGATCCTTTCACCGGTAATCAACCTGGCAACGGATGTCCGCTGGGGACGCACGGAAGAAACCTATGGTGAAGATCCGTTCTTAACCACTCAAATGGGAATGGCCTTCATTACTGCATTTGAATCCCGTGGAATAATTACCACGCCAAAACACTTTGTAGCCAATGTTGGTGATGGCGGTCGCGACAGCTACCCTATCCATTTAAGTGAACGCGCATTGGAAGAAACCCATTTTGTTCCATTCAAAGAAGTAATTCACCTGGGAAATGCCCGCTCGATAATGACGGCTTACAATTCCCTGAACGGAACCGCCTGTTCTTCCAACAAATGGCTGCTGACCGAAAAGCTGAAGAACGAATGGAAATTCAACGGTTTCGTCATTTCCGATGCCAATGCAGTAGGTGGTGAACTGGTCCTTCATAAAACTGCCAAAGATTACGCCGAAAGCGGTGCACATGCAATCAACGCCGGAATGGATGTGATCTTCCAAACAGATATCAGCCATGCCGATTTATTCTACCCGGCTTTCGCAAATGGACAGGTCGACAGTAAAAGACTGGACGACGCTGTTTCACGTGTGCTTCGTGCAAAATTCGAACTCGGGTTATTTGAACATCCTTACGTATCGGAAGAAATTGACGAGGCAAAACTTCATACTGACGGACAAATACTCACCCGACAGGTCGCAAAGGAATCCATCGTCTTATTGAAAAACGACAAACAGACACTTCCTATTTCATACTCAACGAAACGCATTGCAGTTTTCGGAACAGATGCCGTAGAAGCAAGATTAGGAGGATACAGCGGCCCAGGGTATCGAAAAGTGAGCATCCTTGATGAACTTGCGAACCACATCGATAAAAAAGCAAAAATCTTTTATTCCGAAGGAACAAGCCGGATCGATCATTCCTATGAAGTTATTTCAACTGTTCACCTGACTTCGAACGGGAAACCTGGTTTAGATGCAAGTTACTTTAACAATAC
>CBFGPJ010000099.1:0-8393 GCA_965650615.1 uncultured Fluviicola sp.
GAAGTCAGTTCTTCCAAGTCCTTTCAGAACGTATTGAAAGAACAGACTGCATACATTAATGAGTTGGGAAATATCAAGGTTGACCTGACAATCCCGGCAGATCTTCCTCCTATCGACCCGGTCAAAGCAACATCCCTGATCCGGATTTTCCAGGAGTTACTGATGAATACAGTCCGTCATGCCGGAGCAACGCAAATTCATATCAAAATTGAGAAAACAACTGATTACCTACTTTTCATTTACCAGGATAATGGTTCGGGATTCCAAATGAAACACGTGAATTTAGGATTGGGAATACAAAATATTACCAAACGCATTGAGATCATTGGTGGAAAACAATTATGGAACCCGGATCCGGTCAATTCCGGAATGAGTTTACAGATTCTACTCCCACTGCAAAAAATCACCTCTTAGGAACTGATCATTTTCAGATAGGGCAAGTCCCTGCGGGAAATGCCCGTCTATTGGAATTAATTAAAATTTACCGGTTTGTCGTTGGGTTTCGGATCCCAGCAACCTTCGTATTTGAAGGTCAGTTTCCCGTAATAATCGGAAGAATAGAAAGCTACACGATCCAGGGTCGCGTCCACTTCGCTCTTATCCAGGTTATCCGCTTCACGTAAACAAAGTACATATGTCCAATCAGCTTTGATACTGATCCATGATCCATACAAGGTGTGATTGATCTCCAAACAATTTTTGAAAAAAGCTTCCTGATTTCGATCCGGAATGCGCAACAAAGGGCTCATAACCTGGAAATAATACTTATCCGGATTTTGCGGAAAGTTGAATACATCGATCCACACAGTTGAACCTTTATAGGTTAAATTCCATTGTCCGGGTTTTTCGCCTCGACATAATCCCGGATCTACTCCTAATTCAGCAAGACTCTGCTCAATCAGGAAACATACTGAGTCAAAATTCATGATGGAAAAATAGTGAAAAAGTATTGTAAGTCAAAGTTTAGACTTAAGACCAAAGACAGAATTTGTCTTAAGTCTGCTGTCTCTCGTTTTAAATCTCAAACTTTTCAATCCATTTATGTAAGTTTAACATTCAAAACGCTGGAAAACAATGAATCCTAAAAAATCCCCATGGTACTTTCTATTGTTGCTGATCCTGGCGGGTGAATCGGTATTCATTCTTCCTTTTGTGCTGTCGCGTGTTTTCCGGCCGATCGTATTGGAAGCTTTCGACCTGAGCAATCTTCAATTGGGGATTTGTTTTTCGATTTACGGGGTTGTTGCGCTGGTTTCTTATCTCTTCGGTGGTCCGCTGGCCGATAAATTCGCTCCAAGGAAATTGATCGCAATCGCATTGTGGATGACTGCTTTGGGAGGATTTGTATATGCCCTGTTTCCGGGTTTCACGGTGCTGAAAATCCTATATGGTTATTGGGGATTTACAACAATCTTTCTCTTTTGGGCACCAATGATCAAAGCAACCCGTGTTTGGGGAGGCGCAACTTCACAAGGAAAAGCCTTTGGTTTCCTGGATGGCGGACGTGGTCTGGTTGGAGCATTATTCGGAGCAATGGGAGTTTTTGTATTTGCACTTTTCCTGCATTCGGAAGTTTCAGAAGCTACTATTCCGGAAAGTAAAGCTGCTTTCAGACAAGTTATTCTAATCTCTTCCGTAATGATCATTTTAGTGGGAATCCTGGTGTGGCTTTTCATGAAACTGGACCCAAAGACGGAAGAAGAGCTCAAATTGGATCGAATTACTTTTTCCCAGGTCAAACAGGTACTTAAACTACCTGCTGTCTGGTTACTGATGCTTATCATTTTGTGTGCGTATGTCGGTTATAAAATAACGGACGTATTTTCCCTATATGCCCAGGATGTCATGCATTACGATAAAGTAAAATCCGCACAGGTCGGTACATTTTTATTATTCATTCGCCCGTTCATTGGTGTGACCATAGGAATCCTGGCCGACCGTTGGAAAACAACTGCATTGTTATTCGTGAGCTTTATTGTATCATTTTTAGGGGCCCTGCTTTTTGCGCTGGGTTTCGTGTCGGGTTCCACTACGCTTTTATTTCTCATCTCGATCCTGATCGTAGCCGGTGGGGTTTACGCAGCACGCTGCCTTTATTTCGCAGTCATGGAAAAAGGGCGGATTCCGTTGGAATTGACCGGGACAGCGGTAGGATTGATCTCGTTGATTGGGTACACACCGGATATTTTTGCCGGTCCGGTCATGGGTATTTTGTTGGACGATTCCAAAGGAATTGTCGGGCATCAACAGGTTTTCTGGATGCTCGCAGTATTTTCCCTGATTGGGGCAATGACAGCCTGGTGGTATTTTAGATTGCACAAAAAATAAACTAAAAAATAATCATGGCGCACAAAGCTTTTGTTCTTACCGTTATTTATCAATTTGTTATCGGATTGGGAGTTGTTTTGGCAGCATTGTTTCTATGGGTATCTTACAAAAGCAATGCAAAGTTGCCGGAGGGATGGAGAAAATCGGAAACGCACAGACTATTTCAAAGAAGTGTTTTATTCTTATTGAGTTACCTGGCTATTAATTTGATTTGCGAATCAATTGCCATACATCTTGCGCGACACCGTATTTACAACAGCTATGTAATGAGCATCAATATGACTTTATCAACCCTTTTCCTGTTCGGTTTTTTATTTATTAACACCAGGTTAGTTTGGAAACACTACAGTTATTTTATTCTATTTATCTGTCTTGTCATTTATTTTATTGCAGGAGGATATTATCATCCAAAATGCATCCTAACAATTACTTCTTCTTTAGTCTTTCACGGGATCTGTTTTCTGGGACTAAGCATTTACCTGACGGAACTTTTGCTTCGCCCTGATTATCCGCATTTCAGGTTCCAGTTACAAATAACAGCCAGTTCGCTTATTTACTTCCTGTTGTCTGAAATCATTTGTTCTTTTAGCTGGTATGACATGCTGTATTCAGAAACCATTTTTTACCTCCAGATCTCCAATGCTCTTCTGTTTTACCTTTCGCTAATTCTTATTTTCTGTATAAAGCTGGTCAAATTACACCGTCTCTAAAACTTGCAGATCCCCCATTTTACAATAATCTTTTATAAATGAGTCCAGATTGACCTGTCAGAAAACATTCTATATTCTTTGTGGTCAATTCTACTTTGTTGAACAGCGTTATCACTTATCTTTCATCAAAACATTTACTCTTTGAGAACTGCTCTAACGCTTGTTCTTTTTTCAGAAGTTTCACTTCTTCTTCTTGGGGACTTTTGCCCCTGCTTCACGTGCTTCGGAAAGACCGATAGCTATTGCCTGTTTTTTACTCGTTACTTTCTTTCCCGAACCGCTTTTCAGGGTTCCTTCTTTCATTTCGTGCATGGCTTTTTCCACTTTTTCGCCTGCTTTTTTGCTATATTTTGCCATTTTTTTTGAATTTTAGAATCAAGAGTCAGAACTTTTTAAGTCAAGACTGAACTGTTATTAAAATAAGAAGCCAACGAGGAACAACAATAACCCAAGGATGATCATAATGACGGCCAATAACAGGGTCCATTTGAGAAACGCAACGATCAATTCAAAGTTTTGATGTTCTTCACCTTCGGTAAGCTCTTTGAGTACTTTCCTGAACCGGAAAATAAAGCGGATAATCGGAAAACTTTTTTTCTCTTTTTCCTTGTTCTTATCATCTTCCTCTTGCTGTTGATGAATGACCGCCACTATCTTATAATAAGTAAAGATAAAGATGGCCGTGTTCAAAATCAGCCCTGTTATCATTAAACAGATCCCAATCCACTGTACCGCATTCACTTCAAATTCCATACTCTTAAAGTTAAGGGCGTTTTCGGCCAAAAGCAAAAATCCAAAACATTTGTAAAATCCCTGAAAACAGATATAACAAGCATCCGCAAGGGAGTGTGAATTATGTAATTTTTAAACGATTTCTGTAACAGTTCCTGAATTCTTTTTCCGGATATTTGGAGCATTGAGTATTCATTTTAACACTAGCAAAATGGCAGATAATTTGAATAACCGCGGGACCCCGGATAGAAACATCATTAACCTGGACGAAGAATGGGAAGTGACTTACTGGACCAAAGAATTGGGTGTTTCGGAAACAGATATTATGGAAGCCATTAAAGTGGTAGGGAATTCCTCCGACAAAGTAAGGGCCCACTTAAACAACCCCGATGTCGGTTAAACCAATCGTTATCCATAATCAATGAAACGTGAGAGACGAAGAGTTTTTACTGAAGCTGCAGGTCTGATTTTTATTAAACGAGCCACCTGATTTGCGTATCCCAAATTATCCTAAATGATCACAAAAGACTTTTTCCACGAAACTGAATGTCTTAACTTTAAAAGAGACCTTCACCCGAAACAGATTCGATTAATACATTAAATATTTGCAAGATGGAAACAGAGAACATGGGCGAATTCAAAGACAGACCGGATAAAGGAGAAGGAAGCGATCACGATTCCATGAAAACACTTTCTTCCACCACGCGTAAGCTTTCCAGCGAAGGCTATGTCACACAGTTCAAAGCATCAAAAAACGGGTTAGAGTCACTGGAAACCCACGAAGTATATTCACCGGAAGAAGTGAAAATCATTAATTTTTATCGTTTCGAAGGAGAATCAGACCCTTCCGACAATGCCATTTTATATGTAGTGGAAACAAGTCGCGGTGAAAAAGGAACACTGACAGACGCTTATGGCGTTTATACAGACCAAAAAGTATCGGAATTCGTACAAAAGGTAGAGGAAATTCAAAAAGCGAATACCAACCCTCCAATTGACGGAAAGCCGGAAGACCAGGAAGCAGGTTAAAGAAAAATTTTGGTGATTATAATCACCAAAAAACAAAGCCCTGAGTAAAATATTGGAGCTTTTGTATTATTGATAAGCACACTAAAGGAGGTATAAACGTTTGACATCTTCATTTTTCATTGTAAAACGGAGGATGAAAAGAAGAACAAAACATATAATCCCGAAAAGTATTTGCGTTTGAATCATATCGGTTATAGGATTACCCTCTGTCATAGAGGTATCTTCCAATTTGAATACAGAATTATACATTCCGTGGAAGTTCACCAAACCATGTAACACCGCTATTAATACGATATTCTTGAATCGAATGAAAAGACCTTGAAAGAACAGCCCTAAAAGGAAGGCAAACATCATTTGATTTAAGACGGAGAATATATCTAAGTAGCCTGTAATAAGATTACCTATGTGAAGGAGTGCAAAAATAGCGGAGGTAATAATAATGTGCCCAAATGTTCTTCTTTTTGGATATGCCACAACTACCAAACCAAAAAGAATCCACCGACATAGAACTTCTTCCATAAGACCTACGGAAAAACATTTCGTGTAATAGGCCGTCAGATTTCCCCAACTGTAACGTATTCCTATATAAGGGAGAGAAAAACGCAAAGATAAAAAGAGAAGTATTCCAACAACAATCAGTACCCCCACATTATTTCTCAGTACTTTTTTTAGATTGAAGAAAGTTTCTTTTTTGAATGCAAGATAAAAACCAAGCAATAAAAGCAATCTACCTGCTCCGGATATAATCATAGCTGTTGTTCCTGTATCATGTAACCGATAAAGATGTATGATCCCATTGATCATAAATTTCACCAGCATCATGGAAGCAAAAAGCAAGAGTAGAAAATAAAGAAGGGACTTTTTCATGCGTAAAACAAAATCCCCCTATGCCAGTTGAGACACAGGGGGTATTGGTCAACTTAATCAAAAAAACTTATCTCACCCTTACAAGCGTAAAATTCAATACATCCGCCCCACGAACAAGGGAATCCCATAGCAGAATAACCTTCGTAAGTGGTTCTCATTTTACATTTAAACGAAATGTGGAATTCATTAACCGCTTCATCATAGTGCTCAAAAACATCTGAAGCAAATCCCATATTAGCAGGGACATCTGTAATTGATGCTATTGGTTTTGAAATTACCGAAGTGTAGATACCATCTCCAGCAACTTTGTCATTTATCTGTCCATCATCTGTGTAGTCTACATTATTAAGGATGTAAGAGTCTAATGGAACATACGAATCATCAAATTTTAACAGAGACACCTGCTGTGCAAATTTTGTTCCTCCTTCAATTATTAAATGATTTTCAGCTATGATAGCGACCGACCGAAAGAATAAAGATGTAATTACTCCTGATTTTTCAACACTAGGTGTTTGTTCTGTTTTAGCCGTTTTTGATGTTGGGTTAATTATTTGTTTGTTGCAAGCGACTAAAATTGCTCCGCCTGCAATTGCAAGAAAGCTAATTCCAAAGATTACCTTTTTCATTTTTTAATGATTGTTTTGTGAATAATGATTATTAAGTGGGGCAAACCTAATAATCAAAAATTACTCCATCAACCGTATTTCCCACAATTTTTCAAATGTGGTTATCTGAAGCTGATTGCAATCTAATGTAAACAGGTATATAATTACCAAAATCTATTTCTCTATAGATCTGATTACCAATAACATGAAAAATTAACAAACTCGACGAGCCCTGTATTAACTTCGTTAAGCAGGGTTTTTCTTTCGATGATACTCAAAAAAATCACCTAAGTTTTTGGTTTTAACGAATCACTTTTGTAACTTTCTATAGTTTCACTATCTCTTTTGCATCATAGCTCTATCTGCGTAAGCTGTCCTGTACGGTAATTATAGTTCATCATAAAACACCGAGTTATGAAAAAAAATCTATTTCTTTTGATTACTATCGCTGTTAGCTGTATTGCACAATTGACAGCCCAGGTGAAGATCGGGGATAATCCCAATACGATCAATGCCAATTCGATGCTTGAGCTCGAAAGTACCAATAAAGGGTTCCTGCCACCACGAGTTCCTTTGAACAGTCTTACGAGTACTTCTCCTATGACAGCAACTATTGCCGAAGGAACAGTCGTTTACAGTGATGGAGGTACACTTCCTGACGGATATTACTATTGGAATTCCATCAGATGGGTCATGTTGAGCACAGCACGGGACAATTATGTCCGTGTGCGTACCGCAGCAGATTTTCCGGCACCTGTAGCCGGTGTAATCACGCTTGTAGCCGGTGTCGAATACGAAATCAACGGAACAATTACGTTGTCAAACTCCATTAATTTGAATGGATGTACGATAAAAGGAGAAGATTCAGCAAATGATAAATTGGTCTATACCGGAGGAGGTGCCATGTTCACCGGGAATAAAACCGGGAACCTCCGCTTTCTTACATTAACAGCAGCCTCGGGAAGTATATTCAATATTGATGCACTGGGGACCAATCAAAACCTGGTCATCCAGAACTGTTTCTTCCTGGGTTGTAGCAGTGTCGGTACGGTTGCGGGAGTTGGAGGAACCGTTTTCATGGCAACGGTGGCTTATTTCGTAAACACGAACGGGATTACTTTCCAGAATGACAATAATGTGGTATTGAACAATACACTTTGGGACATCTCCAATTCCAATATTTACGAACGCTTTATCGGAACTTTTAATGTAATCCAGATCCTGGGAGGAGACCGGTTGACAGCATCTGCCAATTCTGCAACTGCATTAGACATCAGCGGGATAACCAGCGTGAATGCCGGAGCAGTCAAAGTAGTTATGTTTACTGGTACCGGGACCTATGTTAACGGAACATTTTCCAATGCCTGGGAAGTGGAATCCAATGGTGTAAGTACACAAAAAGACGAAGTTGCCGGTGGTAATATGTATATTTCCACAGCGACTGCAACCACATTCGGTGCTATAAATACTCCTGTGAAAGTGGCGGGAACAACCACGTCTACCAACCTTTACCGTGCAACACATCCGGCAAACAACCGCTTAGCTTATACAGGAAGCAAAACACGTTCGTTCTTTATTTCAAGTGCTTTAAGCATCACGCAACCGAATAGCAACCGTTTCTTTTCTTTCTATATTGCGAAAAATGGTGTGGTAATTCCGGAATCCCGTCAGGACATTAAGGTAGTAAACAGTACGGACCAGGTTTCAATACCACTCTCCTGTCGTGTTACACTTGCTCCGGGAGATTATATTGAAGTGTGGGTCGCAAATCAAACTGCGACAACAGATATCACTGTTCAGACCATGAATCTTTCCATGGAATAAAAATCAGGTCGTTATGAAACAGTTCATTATCATAAGTATCGTATTTCTCGTCCAGACTACGGGAATCCATGCGCAGCTTACAAACTCGGGAAATATCCGGATGTTTACAGGTGCGAATGTGACGATTTACGGTGATGTGACCAATAACGGAGCGATTGTCGATTCCGGAACACTGGTTACACTGGCAGGAACGAACCTACAGACTTTCGGAGGAAGCGTGGTTACGACTTTGAATAACCTGCATCTGAATAACAGCCATGCAACAGGCGTGACTCTTGCACAAGCACTGAATGTTCGG
>CBFGPJ010000100.1:0-8362 GCA_965650615.1 uncultured Fluviicola sp.
CAGTTTGATATGTTGGATGGAGATCAGTTCAAGTATCCTGTCGTACCTGAAGCAGGTAAGAATTATTACACTGATTCGTTATTCCGCGATAAGGTATTCTATTATTTAGGAAAATTAGGTGCTCAAAGTGATGTTCCATTGACAAACGAATTCGGAGACCCGATTGAAATCACACTTCCTGACGGAACGATTACTTTCAAATACCCTCCGGCTGATACCATGTGGATTGATTCTGAACAAATTGTTCAGTACCGTATCAAAGAAGATTGGTTCTTCGATAAGGAAAGATCTGTATTGGATGTGCGTATCCTGGGAATTGCACCGGTTGTTTACAGAGAAGAAGTTTCTCCGACAGGTGGTAAAACAATTACCGGGATGGATGAGAAATTCTGGTTGTATTTCCCGCATTGTCGTTACATTTTGGCTAACTACTTTGTGTACAATGAGAAGAACGACGCACAATGGCAAAGTTTTGATGATTTGTTCTGGCAACGTCGCTTCACTAGTACAATCTACCGCGAAAGTAACGTGTTTGATCGCGAGATCGACAGCTACAAAACAGGTGTAGATGCACTAATGGAAGCTGAGAAGATTACAGAAGAGATTAGAAATTTCGAACACGATGTTTGGAACTTCTAATTGAACAAAAAAATAAGGAATCCCGACGATCGCTTGCGATGTCGGGATTTTTGTTTATAACTACCTGACTTACAGTTGTAACGAATGGCTGGTTTTTACGCTATCAGAAAAACCCAAGCCATGAAGAGAGTTACCTTAATCTTATTTTTTGCGGCAATCCATGATGTGAATGCCCAATGCGAATCAACGGATTTTATTTCCCTGACACCTACCCTGGATTATCCGTACGTGAAGGAACATATTCTAACCAAGAAGACGGTTCCTTATGAATATGTCCGTGAAGCGGATGTAGTGTGGAGTAAGCGCGTTTGGAGGGAAATTGACCTGAGGGAAAAAATCAATCACCCGCTGTATTATCCGTTCGACTATCATACACCGTCCGGACAGTACGTACGGAATACCAATTGCTGGTCTCTATGGACAATTATGAGGCATCACATTATGAATGGTGAGCTAAAGATTTTTTCACCCTATAATCCTTACCAGTTTACCGTAATGGATGGCGATCAGTTCAAGTATCCGATTGTTCCGAAACCTGGCGGTAATTACTGCAACGACTCCGTATTTAGAAATGAAGTGTTTTATTATTTGGGAAAAGTAGGACCTGGATCGGATGTGATATTATCCACCTGGGATGGAAGGGATTCGACCAGATGGGTGAACGGTGTCGAAGAATTCGTTTATGCGGATCCGGACACTGCCTGGATCGATTCGGAGCATATTGTAAAGTATCTGATCAAGGAAGATTGGTTCTTCGACAAAGAGCGTTCGGTAATGGATGTCCGGATTATGGGAATTGCACCGGTAGTTTTGAAAGAAGAAACCGCACCCAACGGGCAAAAGATGATTTCAGGTCTGGAGACCAAGTTTTGGGTTTATTTTCCGCACCTGCGGTATTTGCTTACAAATTACTATGTGTACAATGAAAAGAATGATGCTCAATGGATGAGTTTCGATGACCTTTTCTGGAAACGCAGGTTTTCAAGCACCGTTTATAAAGAAAGCAATGTTTTTGACAGGTCTATAGACAGTTATCGAACAGGCGTAGATGCCCTGCAGGAGTCGGCTGATATCATAGAAAGTATCCGGACCTTTGAACAGGATGTGTGGAATTTTTAAAATGGTCCCGACCTCGTAAAGCGATCGTCGGGATTTTTTTTGGCCTCTCTGTTACTAATCGAAGAAAACACATTCGATTAGTATAACCTTAAAACTTTAAGTCATGGCAGGAGGAAAAGAAACACCAAGACAAAAGATGATCGGGATGATGTACTTAGTACTTACCGCACTTTTGGCACTAAACGTATCGAAAGAAATTTTAGATGCGTTCGTTGCGATAGAAGAGAACACACAGAAATCAAACGTTTTACATGTCGACAGGGGAACTGAATTCATTTCAGAAGTCTCCGGGGAAATTAATTCAACTAATGGAAAAGAAAATGCAGAGAAGCTTCGGAAATTGAAAAAAGTAATGAAGCAGATGCAAGAGGTTGATAGACTTTCGGCAGATTTCATCCGGGAGATAGACCAGGTAAAGATGGAGTTGTTGAGAGAATCCGGAGAAGAAGTGAGTATGATCAAACCGGATGATCCGCAGACAATTATCTGGGAAAAAGGAACCGGTTGCAAACCAACCAGAATGAACCTGACGGCTGTTCAGGCAAAAGATGAATACGATATCCCAATGTACCTTTTAATCGGTGACGACATCAGGAATCCTACCGGAAAGGGGAAGACAATCTGGAATGATTATAATGGGTTCCGTTCAAAATTAATCCGGGCAATGGGAACTTACAGCGAGGGAAAGAATTCGTATTCAATTAATCCGAAAGCAATCAATACTTTCAAGGATAATCACGACCTGAAAAGACAAGTGGAGCAAATGCTCAAATCGTCGAAAGCAAACCTGAGGGATGACGAAGAAATCCTATCTACCATTTACATGAACCTGACAAAACAGGAACGTGTTACTCAAAACGATATTTCGGGAGTTCATTGGATCGGGCAAACATTTGACCACGCACCGCTTGTGGCCGCTCTTGCCTCTTTGTCTTCGATGCAGCAAGATGTACTTTCTGCCCGTTCTCTGGCGTTGTCCCATTTGAAATCTAAAGTTGTGATAGGAGAATATTCGTTTAACAAGATCGTCGGTTTGGTTTACGGCCCCGAACTTGCAAATACCGGGGATGAAGTTGAATTGAACGTAATGATGGCGGCATTTGATTCCGATAACCAACCTACTGTAACCTACAATGGAAGCTCATTCCGTGGTACGGAAGGAAAGGGAATGATCAAAACGAAGGTTGGTTCGGGAACGGAAATGAGGTTAAACGGAACAGTATCCATCAAGAATAAATCCGGACAAATAAAAACCGAGAATTGGTCGCATACAATCAAGATTATGAAACCTCAGGGAACCGTTTCGTTGCCGCAACTGAATGTATTGTATAAAGGATATAACAACATTGTGGAAGGTGTAGCATCCGGTTATGATCAGACTGTTTTGAGCGGAAATGGTGTGACCTTGACAAAATCGGGCAGTCAGCATATTGCAAAAGTGACAACAAGTGGTAAAACGGCATCCATCGATATTATGGGAGTAAATTCCGTTTCAAAAAAGAAAGTAAAATTGGGTACCTATACATTTCGTGTAATGATCTTACCTGATCCTGAATTTTATTTTGGAGCGACCGAATCAGGAGGAAAAGTTCCACCGGGAGAAACAAGATTGTTCAGTCGGTATAAGAATAGCCCCCTGGATGCGAAATTTGATATTGTAAGCTGGGAATTGAGCACAAGTAATTCTCCACGTCCGGAAAAAGGAAGAGGAAACCAGATTTCTCCTGATGGATTGAAATTAATCAAACAATCAAGACCAGGAAGCATTGTCAATTTCAAATTGGAATATATGGGACCTGATCGAATACTGCGAAGAAAGCTGATTTCATTTGTTGTTTAAAAAAATAAAAGTAGGGTCAGAAAATTTTCTGACCCTACTTTTTCATATTACCTTTGCACATGCTTGTTTTGGAAAAATTGGGAGTGCATTTCCCACAGGGTTATTTATTTGAGGAATGTTCTGCCCAGGTGAATCAAGGCGATCGAATTGGTCTGGTTGGTAAAAATGGTGCAGGAAAATCAACACTGTTGCGATTGATCGCTCAAACGGAAAAACCAACCGATGGTCAAATCCATCGCCAAAGAGGCTTGGAGGTAGGTTTTCTGACGCAGGATATCGTGATCGATACCAAACAAAGTGTATTTGATTACCTGTTTTTCTCCAATGAACAGCTGAATCATCTGAGAAAACACATTGACGAGATCAATAAGCAGCTTACAACGCGTGAAGATTACGAATCAGAATCCTATTTGGAATTACTGAATGATTTGAATGCGACCAATGACCTGTTCAATATTCACGACGGATTTCAATGGGAAGAAAAAATTGCATCTGTTTTGGACGGATTGGGTTTCCAGAAAGAAGATTTCGAAAAACCCCTGAATTCGTTCTCCGGAGGTTGGAAAATGAGAGCTGAATTAGCTAAGATCCTGGTGAATCGTCCAAATTTACTCTTGCTGGATGAGCCTACGAATCACCTGGATATTGTTTCGATCCAATGGTTGGAGAATTACCTGACGAAATTTGACGGAGCGGTTATTGTCATTTCCCACGATCGATTATTCCTGGACAATGTGACGAACAGGACCTGGGAAATTTCTTTCGGCAAGATCCTGGACTTCCCGTACGCCTATTCGAAGTATAAAGAATTGCGTGCAGAAGAACTGGAACGCCTTGCGGATGCTAAAAAACAACAAGACAAAGAGATCAAACAAACGCAGGAATTGATTGACAAATTCCGTGCGAAAAAAAATAAGGCGGCATTTGCACAATCGTTGATCAAGAAACTGGATCGAACGGAACGCATTGAATTGGAAAGCGATATCGTAGCAAAAATGAATATTTTCTTTCCTCTGAATGTCCAACCCGGAAAGTGGGTCCTTGAAATGGAACATCTTGGTAAAAGCTACGGACCTAAAACCTTGTTTAAGGATATTTCAATTACAGTTGGAAGAGGAGAGAAGATTGCACTTCTCGGACCGAACGGAGTCGGAAAATCTACCTTATTCAAATGTCTGACCAAAGAAATTGATTTTGAAGGAAAAGTCGAATACGGTCACAATGTGAAAATCACCTATTTTGCACAGGATCAGGCAGAGCGTTTGAATAAGAACCTGAGCGTTTTTGAAACCGTTGATTTGGTGGCATCCGGTGAAGTTCGAAAAGATCTGCGTTCAATTTTGGGAGCTTTCTTATTTTCGGGTGAAGATATCGATAAAAAAGTGGGCGTTTTGTCAGGAGGTGAACGTACCCGTTTGGCTCTATGTCAATTGCTTTTAAGTCCGTCCAATGTATTGATCCTGGATGAGCCGACAAACCATCTGGATATTCAGAGCAAGCAGGTATTGAAAAAAGCCTTGTTGCAATATGAAGGAACGTTCCTGATCGTTTCTCACGACCGGGAATTCCTGGACGGATTAACGAACCGGATCTGGGACATTGAGAACCAAACGTTGAAGATCCATCACTTTGGAGTGTATGAATACCTGCAGCGCAAGCTGTCTTTGGAACCTGTTTCCGACTCAACTAAAATGGAAAATAAATCCATTCAGAAAGTTGTTGAGGAATCGAATACAAAGGTTCAGTCAAACGAAGAGCGCAAAGAATTAAAACGCAGGAAGAACCAGCTTCAGAATAAAGTAAAACAACACGAGGAACGTGTTCAGGAACTGGAAAAAGAAGTGAAAGTACTGGAAGACCAATTGGCGACAATGGATTTTTCGGATTCTTCGAAAACAACTCCTGTTTTGAAAGCATTTGAAGAAGTGAAATCCAAATTGGATTACTATTCGGATTTGTGGATGGAAGCAACAGAAGAATTGGAAAGTATACAAGATTAATATTTTGAGACATTAGACAAAAGATGGAAGACTAAAGACAAATCTGTCTATAGTCTTTTGTCTTCAGTCTTAAAATCTAAGAAAAGATGAAAGGATTACTGGATAAAATGCGCGTTTCCTTTGAGGAACCGATTCAATACCAACTCGTTTTAAATAACGAGCCGCAGATTCGTATGAATGAACTGATCGGAAAAGAGATCGAGCTAAACTGGACCGGAAAGATTGTGTGTTCCAATTGCGGAAAGCAAACCAAGAATTCATTCGGACAAGGATTTTGTTTCAATTGTTTTCAATCAGCTCCGCAAGCTGCACCATGTATTATCAATCCCGAATTATGCAGGGCACATTTGGGTGAAGGAAGAGATATTGAGTGGGAACATCAACATCACAATCAGCCGCATATTGTTTATTTGGCTGCTTCGGATAGCATTAAGGTCGGAGTTACACGAGCCGAACAAACACTGACACGCTGGATCGACCAGGGAGCATCTCATGCGATCATTTTAGCGGAAACAAATAATCGTTACGAAGCAGGGATTATCGAAGTGGCTCTGAAATCCTACATGACCGATAAAACGAATTGGCAGCGCATGCTTAGAAATGAGATCAATCATGAATTGGATCTCTTGGACGAAAAAGGAAGAGTGGAAGATTTGTTACCGTTCGATATGCGTGATTTTGTTAGTATGAACGATGAGATCATTTCTTTGAAATATCCGGTGGAAAAGTATCCGCTAAAAGTCAAAAGTGTTGGCTTTGACAAACTGCCGGTCATTCGCGGGAAATTGGCTGGAATCAAAGGCCAGTACTTGATTTTTGATGACGAACGTGTATTGAATATTCGAAAACATACCAGCTATGAAATCGAATTTTCCCATGAATAAGTTTTGAACGTTGGGTTGTTGTAATTATTCTCGTTAATTTCTGCCAAAAAAAGAATCAATTCACCTGAATCGTATTAATTTTAATACTCTTAAAAATCTATCAACATGTTCGACAAAAACGAATTTAATAAGTACGCAACAAAGCATGTCGGAATTTCAAGCATGCACTTAGAAAGCTACATCGAATCTTCTTTAACACCGTATATTATCGAAGAACGTCATTTGAATATGACACAAATGGACGTGTTTTCACGTTTGATGATGGATCGTATCATTTTCCTTGGAACAGGGATCAACGATCAGGTCGCGAATATTATCAATGCACAATTACTATTCCTGGAATCAGTAGATGCGAAGAAAGATATTCAGATCTATTTGAATTCTCCCGGAGGATCTGTTTATGCAGGTTTGGGAATTTATGACACCATGCAATACATCAAACCGGACGTTGCAACGATCTGTACGGGAATGGCTGCGTCTATGGGAGCAGTGCTAATGTGTGCTGGAGCTGAAGGAAAACGTTCCGCTTTGAAACACGCTCGTGTAATGATTCACCAACCGCTTGGAGGTGCTCAGGGTCAGGCTTCTGATATCGAAATTACAGCACGTGAAATTCAGAAATTGAAAAAAGAATTGTACGATATCATTGCTACACACTCAAAACAACCGTATGAAAAAGTATGGGCTGATTCGGACCGTGATTACTGGATGACTGCTGAAGAGGCAAAAGAATATGGAATGGTAGACGAAATCTTGCTTCGCAACCCGAAATAGTCTACCTTTGTAAATTACTATCTAAAGTCATCCTGGCTAAGCCGGGATGACTTTTTGTCGATTAAAATTAGCATATGTCAAAAAAGGAAACTTCCTGCTCGTTTTGTGGAAGACCACGGAGTCAAGTAGGTTTATTGATAGCAGGTTTATCAGGTCATATTTGTGATCATTGTATTGCGCAGGCACGCATGATCGTTGATGAGGACCAAACGACCAAAACTTCCAGCCAGGGTGCTCCGGTAAATGTCTTGAAACCACAAGATATTAAGGAACGTTTGGATGAATATGTAATTGGTCAGGACGACGCGAAAAAAACACTTTCCGTAGCAGTATACAATCACTACAAACGGTTACACCAGGCAAAGATCGAAGACGTGGAGATTGAAAAATCGAACGTGATCTTAGTCGGAAGAACCGGGACAGGGAAAACCTTGCTTGCAAAGACGATTGCAAAAATGTTGAATGTTCCGTTTTGTATTGCAGATGCTACTGTCTTAACGGAAGCAGGTTATGTAGGAGAAGATGTGGAAAGTATTCTTTCCCGTTTGTTACAGGCCGCAGATTACAATGTTCAGGCTGCACAGCATGGGATTGTATTTATTGATGAAATCGATAAAATTGCACGCAAGAGTGATAATCCGTCGATTACGCGTGATGTTTCCGGTGAGGGAGTTCAACAGGCTTTATTGAAATTATTGGAAGGTTCGGTTGTAAATGTTCCACCACAAGGAGGAAGAAAACATCCGGAGCAAAAAATGATCGCAATCGATACCAAGAACATCTTGTTCATTTGTGGTGGTGCTTTTGACGGAATTGAACGAATCATTGCAAGTCGTGTGAACAGACAGACCATCGGTTTTGGTTCCCAGGTGACTGAAAAAGTGGACGAAGATAATTTCCTGAAATACATTACCCCGACGGATGTAAAATCCTACGGATTGATCCCGGAATTGATCGGACGTTTCCCGGTATTGACTTACCTGGAGCCATTGGATGCGAAAAGCCTGAAAAGAATTATCACAGAGCCGAAAAACGCAATTATCAAGCAATATATTCGATTATTTGAAATTGATGGCATCCGCCTGACCTTTGATTCGAATGTATTG
>CBFGPJ010000101.1:0-8358 GCA_965650615.1 uncultured Fluviicola sp.
GGGAGTGTACCAGGTTTTTAATGCAGTAACTACTTTGGGAAGAGAAGTGGTTACGGCAGCTCAATATAAAAAAATCAAGAAAGAACAACAGGCACACGAAGCAGAATACATGACCGCAATACAAGGTGCGGATTCATTGTTCCTCCAACGGAAATACGCTGAAGCGATCACGGAATATAACCGGGCTTTGCAATTCCGGCAAGATAATTATGCGATCGATCAGATCGGTCGGTCCAATGTAGAACTTGCACGAATAAACCTGCAGAATTTCGAAAAGTTATTGGATACTGCAGACCTGGCATATACACAGTTGAGGTATCCGGAAGCGATCCGGTATTATGAAAAAGCCCTGGAACTTCGTGATGAAGAATACCCAAGAGCTAAAATCGAACAAGCGAAAGCAAGACAAGAGCTTTGGCTTACGGTCCACTTCAGCAGTTTGCTCATTTCCGATTCAAGTATTGCTGATCTCTCATCAGAAGTTTTTCATACCGATCCGTATTCCAATTTCATTCCCATGGGACAATATCCTGTATTGAACGGTTTTTCATGGGGATCAAATAATCAAACGCCAAATGGAATTGCTATTCCGGCCAATGTGCGTTTTGTTGTTTACGGCGAATCTCATTTCAAGGGAAAGGTATTGATCGATGTAGTGGGGCCTGCAATCATTCATAACGGTCGTAAAAAGGACCAGACAGAATCTGTAACCGTTCATACAAAACAATTTGATGCACCACTCCAGGCCATTTTCCCGCAAACTGTTCGTACCTGGAGCACCGACGACATGAAAGAGTGGTATAAAGGATCGATGGAGATTACCGCTTTCGATGTGAAATAAGCCAAAAACATCATTCCTGGTTCGGGATTCGTAATCAGGAATTCTTAATTTTGAATAAGAAACCTGAAATTATGCGCAATACATTCCTACTCATTCTTTTTGTTGCTTCAAACACACTCCTTTTTTCACAGGAAGCGGAGAAACTGAAAAAGTACCAGTCTACGGTTTCCAAACAGACCTATTCCAAAGGGGATACCCTGGTTGTTGGTGAGACGGGAAAAAATGTGTTCAGTACGAAAAAAAAATACACCGGGATTTTTGTCAAAAACAAGAAAAATGTGTGTGGTTACAGTGAATTGGACTCGGTGATTTCTGGCACAAAATGTGTCATCAGGAACATCTTGTCTTTCCAGGAACATTGTTCCTTCGACTTTAAGAATTCGGTTGTTTTTGAATTGCAGGGGCCCAACAATAAAATCCTATACATGCCGATTGAAAAAGCATTACAGGCAAAGGAATTGATTGTATTTACCAATCCGAATAAGCTGAACGGAGCTGATTGGTTGGATGAACTGGCGGTTTTTCTTTTGAACCTGGAACAATCCAAAGGCAGTTCGGCAGATAATGCATTGAAATATTGTAAACTGGCAGATCCTCAGAAAGGAAAACAATACGAATTCAACCAGGACCAATTTGAAACTGAGAAAAAAGAATGGATCAAGCGATTGGATGCGGCTCGCAAACAAGTGCATTTAAAGGATACTTTTTATGTCAAGATTCCAGCTTATTTGGGAAGATATGCTTTTGACCGGGGAGAATTCCAGGTAGTGGACGATCCAACGGTTTTCGGTTCGAAACCACTGAAATATACCAGCGACAGTAAAATCCAGTTTGATAATTACAAGAACTTCAGCACCCTGAAATCCGCAAAAGAAAATGCCGATTTCTTTCTCAATGTCAATACTGCTGATTACAACGGCAACAGAAAAGCTTATGCTCAAATCAAAGTCATCTGTACCTCCATTACAAAAGATCCAACTGTTGCAATAACCCCGGACAATCCGGGAATCAACATTCTGCACTTAACCATTTTGGAAACCTCCATGGTAGATTCCGAAAATCAGAATTACAATTACATCGGGAAGAAAGGAAAGTAATATGGTCAGAATGAGAATGAGAAACGGAATGAGAGCTAGAATGAACTAATTGCTGAGATTTCTAATCATTGCATATAGAATTCTGGATAGCTCATCTGCTTTTTTTAAAAAAGAATTGAAGGTATCTGTATTGATAGAATTAGAATCACGTAATACATCCAGTATAGCGATACATTCGAAAACGGATCCTCTTGAAATTACGAAGAAATGACGTCTGTCAGGTTTCGAAACTCTTCCGGAACCTTCCGCAATGTTCAGTATGATACTGAAAGATGCCCGAAACAATTGATCCTTTTCAATTTTGTCTAATTGAATCAGATTAATAAGTTGTTTTGATTCTAAATGAAAAACTTTTGCTTTTTTGTAGACATCGAGATTCTGAAATTCAAACATAGTAGTAGTTGTTATTTAATATACAAATTTTCAGATCTGAATAACACTCTTAATTCTTTAGAATTAAGAGTAAAGCGGATTCAAATCCTCATTCTCGCTCTCATTCTCATTCTGTTTTAAGGTAATTTTCTATTCCTCGAAAACTGTCGCATCAAGGGTAAAACAACTACCATCAGGATTGGCATGCAGAATAAAAGTGAAGGGTTTTCATTCAGCGAAGTGCTTTCATCTTCCGTACACATATTCTGGAAAACCACACCCGCAAGCATGAAAAATTCAATGGTGAACACAACGGCAGATGCCAGGACAATTCCCATGTTTTGATTCAGGATGTAAGAAAAAGGCGGATAAAAGAAATACAATAAGGCAATGATAATGACCAGCAGGATCAATCCTGCCAGGAACCACAGGTAAGATTCCCAATTGTTATCCGGGATATCACCCAAGGCAATATCGCGGATAGCACCAACTGAAAAATCTGTAATACTGTCCCGGATCTCAGGATTGCCATTGGTAAATCGCGCCAGGTAGAAATGGCTGTTCATCCGGGTGAATAAATCTACATTCTCAATATCATCCTTGGAAAAAGGATCGCCTTCTACGTAATAATCATCAATCACATTGGTCGGATCCAGTAAAACCACTTCACTGGCTTTGATCATCAAACTGTAAAGAAAACCTTCTCCGATAATTTCAGGGTTCTTCTGGTTATGAAAGAAAACCTTGAGTTTCATAGTCGAAATATCGTATTCCTTTGCCGCATCCAATACCATTCGTACAGATTTCACGAATTGGGCCATCGCCCTTTTCTCCCTGAAGTTGAAATCCGGGAAGTAGAGGTTGATGGATTTAATCTTTGTTGTATCGGATTGAAGTGCCGTGAAAATGTATGAAATTGCTCTGAGTTGTGCGTCTTCATTCCTTAGAAAACGGTTGGTGCGATGTGCACCGGTAAAACGGAATAACAATTCATTGCTTAACGACCCGGCCGGGATTTCCCCATTGAATTGGAGCCGTTTGAACTGAAGGTTGCCCGTTAATGAAAATTCTTTAATCGAGATACTGTTGGATAAAGCCCTTGGGAACCGGTGATTCCCGAAGTAATTGTAAAACAATTCTTTTCCTGAAACCTTGCTTAGATTTTGTAAAATGCTATCCAGAATTTGCTGGTTTTTGACCAAATCGTTCAGGTTGATTTTGCCTTTGTAGTATTTCTTTAGAAAGGCATCCGCATTCGAAACATATACGGTATCGTGAATGTAGATCGTGTCAAAATAAGGCTCGAAAAAGTAAGGGTCCTCCAGGGCAGGAATATCCCACGGAGCAACGTATGTTTGTCCGCGTTGTCCTTGTCCGGCAGCTTGAAATGCAACAACAAATAATACAATTAATCGGGTAATATATTTCATAATTCTCTATCTTAATTAACCAATTTTCCTTCTTTCTCCAATTCTTTTTTGATGGTGTTTTTCAGCATCTCCAAATTGAGTTTATTGGAAGCTTTCGGATCAAACAGCTGTAAAGCACACGATTGTACCACATTGAGCATACTTCCTCCGGAAAGTTTGATGATGGCTGCTTCACGCAAGATTTCTTCGGATTGATCGTCGAGCCAGTCCTGTGGTATCATACGTCGCCACAGATCATAACGCAATTCCTGGTTTGGAACCGGGAAATACAAAATCGATTGGAATCTGCGGAAAAAGGCTTCGTCCAGGTTGTCTTTGATGTTGGTAGCGAGAATAACCATTCCAGGAAAGTCTTCAATCCGTTGGAGCAGGTAAGCCACTTCCTGGTTGGCATGCCGGTCGTTGGAATCAGAGGTTTCGGTCCTTTTTCCAAATAATGCATCTGCTTCGTCAAAGAATAAAATCCAGTTTTGATGCTCTGCACGATCGAAGATCTTGGCGAGGTTTTTTTCCGTTTCTCCAATGTATTTGGATACGACCATTGACAAATCGATCCGGTAGACATCCATTCCATGTTGTTTCCCAAGGAGGGAAGCAGTCAACGTTTTCCCGGTTCCCGGAGGACCGTGAAACAAACAACGGTAACCGTTTTTGAGGAACTTGTCCAGGTTCCATTTTTCGCGGATTGTTTTCCCGTTTTCCAGCCATTGAGTGATCTGTTCCAATTCTTCCTTTAAGTTGTAAGGAATAACCAGGTCTTCCCAATCCAAGCGGGTTTCCATTCGTTTTGCCGGAAAGTCGCTGTTATAATCCGGGCGGTAATTTCCATCGCGATACACTTTTGCCAGGAATTCATCTGAAACACAGAGTTTTCCGCTCAAATAGGGTTCTCCGGGTCCCTGACCTTCCAAACGGATTACATTTTCCTTGTAAAACCAATGTTCCTGGTCGAAGAGGTTGACAACTACTTTTCGTTTTTCATCCGAGTGAAGTGCCAGCAAAAAAGCCACTGTTTCACCGGTTGGTAAAAAGCCGTTATGGGAATTCCCTTTCCATCCTCCGAATTCGGTATACGGGCGATCCAGGTTTTTATTCAGTATAAAGAACAAATCCAGACTTTGCGGATTTACATGGGGCATCAATGCTAAAAGTAGGGCTACCCGTTCTTCCCAGGACAATTCTTTTTGGGTCCATTTTGAAAGCTCATCGTTTTTAGGTAATGGAATTTCCTCCAATGATTTATAATCACTTTCCTGCCCGAAATAGAGCGCGAAAGCTGTGTGGAGCAAGGTCTGAAAGTATTGAATGGCGTTTTTCATAATTATTCTGTAGTCGGATAAGAAGTATCGCCTTTCGATTCAATATTGAAGTTCAGGCCATGTTTGATGTATTCATTTGTTTTGGATGTTAATCCTCCTGCAACAAGTGCAATGACATGATTTTTTGGCATCCATTTCGGGAACATGGTACTGGACTTTGTGTCTTCACTTGTCGCTTTGTCCCATTTCCAGTCAATGGTGTGTATTTTGTTCTCATTTCCGGAAACTTCATGGGTGACATTCGTCGTTTCCGTTTTTTTTGTTCTCCCTTCTCCGGTTGTATATTGTTTTGGTGGAAAACCTTTATTCGTATAGGCGTGCAAACCCGTTGGACTATTTACATCAAAGTTTCCGGCATTCGGATGACCTTCAAATAAATGTTTTTCCAATTTACTAGGAATTGATTTTCCCGCTATTTCGGCTTTCGCTAAAGCGATTCGTTGGTGTTTTTCTGCCCGTTCTTCATCCGTTTTGAGTTGAATCGTACCTGACCTGAAGGCCTGCAAAATAGTTCCGGTCGAAGCCTGTTTGCTTCCCCCTGATTTTTCGGGATTAGGATTCATATGTCGTTTTAGTTGTTTTTTCATATACTGATTATTTCCCGCCCGCAAAAGCTGTGTGGAGTAATGTTTGAAAGTATTGAATGGCGTTTTTCATTGCATTTGTTTCGTTTTCGGATTATCCTTCCGTGTATTTAGTATATGTTTTCCCATTAAACTGGATTTGTCTTAATCAATTTCATCATCTTCCTCTATGGCGGAACCGGTTACTGAATAATTCCTTGGATCATCGATACTACGGTTATCAGTAAGCCATTGCTCTGCTTCTACATTGGAAAGGCTTTTACGAAGCCATCGTTTTAAATTGGTATTTGCGACTCTGCTTCCAACTTTATCTAATTCAGTATCCGGAGATTCGCCGTCGTTTTGATCGATATTATCGTCTTCCGCATCCAGTAATTCTTTGATTGCACTTAGTTTACCCAGGATTGGTCCAAGATCGTCGAGCGTAATAGGAACTTCTCTTGTAGCCTTTTTATAATCGAAATTGTTTTCAATTAAATTAATTGCATAGCTTAATTGAGCCTGATTCCAGTCCAGGATTAATTTATCGACTTCCTCATTATCTCCTCCTTCCTGCTTGCGATCCCAACTTGAAGTATGACCTGCTTCAATTGCCTCATCTTTTGCTTCCCGTTTAACGGGTTCTGATTTAATTATCCTGCTGATTTTTTTATCTTCTCCTACAATTTCAGCTGTGCAATCCAGGGATCCTGCTGCATTAGGGACGGTTTCATCTCCAACGGTAACATCTCCACCTTCTTGTATTGCATTTACTGTATACTCTACTTTTTTCCCCTTGATCACCCAATTCTTCACATGATTTTCTACATAGTTGAGATGATCCCCATTTGCATGACCCGTAATCGGAAATAAATTCGGAGCAACATTCGGACCTCCCAAATTTGCATTCAATAAATGTCCGCGAACCCAATGTTTGGCACCCGGATTCCAATAGGATTTAAGATTATCATACATGTCTTTCTGAAAAGTTGATTGAGCATCGGCACCTTCAATGGGGTCTCCCGGATCCAAAGTGGCTCTCATTGTTCCTCCAACTTCTTTTGTGGCTACATTTCCATCACTATCCAAATAACTGAAATCCTGAGAAGTCCAATTAACCTTTGTTTGTAATTGATATACCGGATTTTGGAATGCCTGATTTTTTGATGTTAAAGACCTGGGGCCATCAGTTTTCAATTGTACCGCTTTTGCACCCATCACATCCGCTTCTTTTTCCAATCCGGTATCATCATTGATATTAGTAGCATCTTTTAGCTGTTTGGTTGGCTGCACGCGTCCCTGTTTTTGTTGCACGACATGCCAGGCTTCATGCGGCAGGTGTTTTTCCTGTCCGGGTGCCACATGGATATCCGTTCCCTGTGCATATGCATGAGCTTGCAGTGTGGCCGGTTGTGAAGAGTTGTAATGTACCTTCACATCATTGAGTGAAATGCCTGAAAGGTTTTCTACCCCGGATTTTAAGTCATCAGGTAAACCTGTTTTATTTTCTTTTTGCTCAACCGGAGGTTCTTCTTTCTCGACTGATTGAAATTGAGCGGTTCCCTGTTTATAAGCTTGCAGAATGGATTCTGCCGAAGCCTGGTTTTCAGCTTTGGTTTGTTTCTCTTCAGATCCGGAAGTACTTGGAATAGCTGTTTTCATCGACTTACTTTTTACTTTCAGTGAATCCTTCGTCTTTTAATTGCATTGCTTTCGCACCCATTACATCTGCTTCTTTCTCCAGCCCGGTATCGTCGTTGATATTGGTTGTTCCTTTTAATTGTTTGGTTGGCTGCACACGTCCCTGTTTTTGTTGTACCACATGCCATGCTTCGTGCGGCAGGTGTTTTTCCTGTCCCGGAGCTACGTGGATATCTGTTCCCTGGGCATATGCATGCGCCTGTAAGGAAGCCGGTTCGGGAGAATTGTAATGTACTTTCACATCATCCATACTGTGACCGGAAAGGTTTTCAACTCCGGATTTCAAATTGTCAGGTAAACCGGTTTTGTTTTCCTTCAGCTGAGCAGTTCCTTTTTTGTATGCCTGAAGAATGGAATCGCTATTCGCCTGGTTCTTTGCTTTTGCCTGGGCAGGAGAATCAGCGACTTGTTTTTCTGAGGGAGTATGTGTTTTCATAAGCTTAAAATTGCTTCGGTTAAGTTAAGCCGGTAATTCCTCGTCCTCTTCAGCAGCGAGCTGTGTGGTGTCAAATTTTCCCTGAAGCGGTTCTTCTTCCTCTGCGGCTAATTGAGCCGTTCCATTCTTGTAAGCCTGAAGAATGGATCCTTCATTCCCCTGGTTCTTTGCCTTCGCCTGTACCGAAGAATTTGCTGTTTGCTGATTCTTTGAATGTGTTTTCATAATACCATTTTAAATTAATTAACTAACTAACAGTTGCGTGAACTCGATTATTGGTGGTGTCATAAAGTTCGCTGTTCTGATTTCTGCGAACGATTTCATTTCGTCTGCCGCTTCCGCGTTCCCCCCAACCTTGTGGTAGGTTATTATTCTGAAAGCGTCTTCCGCCGGCCAGGTTGTCGTCTTCATCTTCCTGGAGGTCTTCGGTTGCGGCACTGTTACGACGATTTGCCGATGGGAACGAGTCAATATTTTTGTCAATTATTTTTGTGTCGTCATCTCTCCATGCTTCACAATGGAAAGTTGCATCTGCATCATTCTCCTCCAATCCACTTTCTTCCACTGTTACATGATAGTCGATTTCCTCGCCATTGGTG
>CBFGPJ010000102.1:0-8354 GCA_965650615.1 uncultured Fluviicola sp.
AAGCGGCTTCTGCCAAAACGAAACGGAAAGCAGTTTGGCGAGAGAAGGAATTTGTAGAATGCTGGGTATTGAGAATGTTCAAATAGTCCAAAAGGTAAAAAAGTTCAAAACAATTCGGAATTCGGCATTCGGAATTCGTAATTTTGAACAATGCAAATCAAAACAACGCTCACACAATCCGAATTCGCAAAACTGACAGGCATTTTACTACTCAAACGACTTCAGGTACTTTTCCTGGTCCTTGCCGTTATTGCCTTAATCATCGGTGCACTGATTGCCATCCTGTTTTTTCATAATAAGGACGCGTATATGCTTGTTTTTGTCGCTATCGTATTCCTGGGTTTATTTGCATTCAGTATCTTCAATAATGCAAAAAGGCATTATCAGAACAATCCCCGCATTCGGCAGGAAACAACTTATGATTTTTCAGACAAGGGAATTTCCATAACAAAGGAAGGATATGCTTCCTCCATTAAATGGAATGAAATTATCCGCATCCGGAAAAAAGCCGGCTTGATCCTGATCTGGCAAAACAAACTGGTTGCAAATGTGATTTCGGCAAAGGATGTGAGCCCTGAGCAGCTGAATGAAATCAAAGACTTTATTCAAAAAAAGAATATTCAATCGAACCTTTGATTTAATCCTGGTGGAGAAAGACAATGAACAATTTGATGATGTGAGTTCAGAAGTTAATTCCTGATTCCTAATTCCTATCCCGATAGCTATCGGGACGTAATTCGTAATTAATTTTACCCACCGCCGGTATTTACCCTTCTCTTCAGGTCATCGGCACCGGTCCCTCTTCTTCTGCTTCCTGCAACACTTGTTTTCCCGAACTTATACGTAAAGCTTAAAGTCGCTACGCGCGTATCCCGTTTCACATCAAAGTATTCCCTGTAGTTTGTAAAAGCAACATTTGCACGGATGTAGTTTGTATAGAAAATGTCTGTCCATGCAAACTTGATCACTCCCCGGCTTTGCAGAACTTTCTTTTGAACACCGATTCCTGTATGCCAGATCTCCTTGATGTGGTCGAAAGCATAGATTTCAGGTGTGTGATACGATGCATTCCATTCGATCGACCAATCTTTCTTCAATGTGAAGGTGTTCACCGTATTTAAGATCAACACACCGGAACCTCTGTTTTGAAGGTTTGTTTGTGCTACATTTCCCGAATAAAGAGCAACATACGCATTAATGTTATTGACGCTGTTCCACCATTTGGTTACCTGGACAGGAGCGGAAATATTTGCATAGATCAAATCAGCCCGCTTCAAATTGATGTTCGTTTGCACTGTCACATTCTGGTTTTGCGTCAGTGGTGCAATGACTTCCGTGATATTGTCCTTGGTTGTTGCAATTCCTGCATTTACGAACAAGACATTTTTAAAGGAATAACCCAATTCAAATGTATAGGTTGTCTGCGGACGTAAGTGCGGATTTCCTTCTTTGTAGGTTGACGGATCCAAGTAAAATTTGAACGGATTCAACTGATCGTAACTAGGGCGGTCAATTCTTCGGTTCATTGATAATTCAAAATGATGTTTCTCAGTCGGATTAAAACCAAGATACGCTGTTGGGAATAGCTGGAAATAACCGGTATCCGATACCGAATTAGTTGTTCGTTGTGTCCCTTTTACATGCGTATATTCTCCACGTGTTCCCAATTGGAAAGACCACTTTTTTCCTTCGTAATTCCAGGTCAGATAACCTGCTCCAATCGTTTCCTGGTAGATATAGTGATTGCTTTTTGTTGTATCATAAACGGGAATTTCATTGCTTCGATCATAAAATTTCAAATCATTGTCTGCAATAACATAACTGGATTTAAATCCGGCATCCAAAAAATTCTTTGCATTCAGCACCTTGTGAAGATCCACTTTCGCAGCATGAATTGCCAGTTTCCCCTTCAAGTCGCCTGTAAGAATATAGGAATTCTGAAAAGGAACTCCATTCAGATCATAATAACTTGTATTGAATCGCTGGTTGTTTTGATTTTGGTAAATCGCATAATCCAGATCGGCTGTAATTTC
This sequence comes from uncultured Fluviicola sp., assembly GCA_965650615.1. GTDB lineage: Bacteria > Bacteroidota > Bacteroidia > Flavobacteriales_D > Crocinitomicaceae > Fluviicola. The sequence continues at coordinate 2,034 of CBFGPJ010000102.1, forward strand.
AGAACCACTCGAATCCAACACATGTTTGTAATTCACATTGGCAGAACCATTGAACCATTTTTCTCTCCGGTCATTTGTTGTAACAAATCGGGAAGAATTCACATCTTGTTGTGTTTGAACATCCGAGCGATTAATACCATCAATCGTATAGGCATTATTCATTCCATTCACTACAAAGCTTAGGGCATTTTTCTTATTTAACTGGAAATCCATTCCGAAACGGGCACTGTGATTGGAAACCGGAAACTTCAGGTTATTATCCTGGATGTAAGCTCCAACAAAAGTATCCTGCTGGTAAAAACGTCGCTCCAGGACCAGGTGATTGAATCCTTTCCGATACGCATAATTATACGACCCAAATACGTTTACTTTTTTATTCCGATGGTTTAAAGAGATTCCGGCACCGGCTTTCGGATAGATTCCCTGACCATAACTGACTGTTGCTGTTCCGTTCGTTCCCAAACGGGTATCTTTCTTCAAACGAATATTGATGATGGCAGAACCTGCAGCATCGTATTTTGCAGAAGGATTGCTGATCAATTCTATTTTATCGATCGCCGACGAAGGGATTCCCCTTAAATAATTTGCCAAATCGGTTCCAGACATTGGTTGCGCTTTTCCGTCAATTTGAACAATGATCCCGCTCTTCCCGTTTAAACTGATATTATCCGTAGAACTGACACTGACTCCGGGAGATTTTTCCAGAATCTCAAATGCAGAAGATCCTGTTGCACTTAAGGATTGTTCGACATTTAAAACCATCATCCCCGGTTTTCGTTCAATCATTGGTTTAGTAGCAGAAACCGTTACCTCTTCCACTTCTTTGGTCTTATTTTGAAATGCCAGGTTTAAATCAGTTGTCTCCGCAAGAGGCAAAATGGAAGTGGTAAACTCGGTAAAATCTTCGTGCGTTACACGAATGAAAACAGCATCTACCGGAATGATATCTGCTTCAAACTGCCCGTCTTTTTCCGAAACAGCCATCGATAAAAGCGTCGAATCTGTGGAATAAATAAACAACACAGCGTCTGTCACACCTTCATTTTTCGGATTGGAAATATGGCCTTTCACCCACACTTTTTCCTGGGCAAAAGATTGAAGTGAAATGAGCAAACATATGAGTAGTCCTGCTTTCATAGGAATTGATTTTAGACAAAGATCAAATTAATTGATGGATCAATTATTATTTTGTGATCAGTTGTTTTTAGTGACTGTTGAGCGGTTTTTGGTTCGGATGAATGAAAAAAGAAGAGTCAAGACTTTTTGAGTCATGAGTCAAGACAATAAAAAGCTCAAAGATTGATTTTTTGAATTTTGCATTTTTAATTTAGAATTATTTTCGAACTATATCGCTTTAGCAATTTTCATCGGTTCCACGGGTCGGAAAAAGGAGTAATTTTAGGCCTCAAACAGGATTATGAGCAAGCTAAAAGGTGCGTTATTTGTGGGATTTGGAGCAGCGAGTTATGGAATTCTTGCCACCATTGTGAAATATGCCAATAACCAGGATGCACATACCAGTATTCTCACATTCTTTCAATCATTGGTCGGAGTGCTTGTACTTTTTATCCTGATGCAATTTGCTAAAGCAAAAAAAACTCCGGTAAAAGCAAGTTTGAAATCTAAATCGAAACTGGTTCTTTTCGGAATTTCCATGGGCTTGACGAGTTGTTTCTATTACATTTCCATTCAAACTATTTCAGTTTCTATCGGCATTATATTGTTGATGCAATCCATTTGGATGAGCGTTGTTTGGGAAATGATCCAAAAACGAAAAGTGACACATTGGCTTAAGATCGTGGGAGGTTTTTGCGTTTTGGGAGGAACAGTTCTTGCAACAAACCTGATCGAAGAAGACGTTCACATTTCCATTGAAGGAATTGTTTACGGTTTACTGGCGGCATTATCCTACACAGTCAGCATGCACGCTTCAAATCATGTCGAAACACATTTATCCAGCGTTGTACGCAGTTTTTGGCTGATTGTGGGAAGTTTGCTCACAGTCATTGTCTATTGGAACATCCAAATCTTGGAACATTGGGATTGGATGATTTTCCTGCAATTTGGAATAATCCTGGGACTTTTCGGAACGGTGATCCCTCCTATTCTATTTAATATCGGGATTCCGCAAACCGGTTTGGGATTGGCCGGTATTTTGGCGGCCATCGAAATTCCCGTTTCGATCTGTTCCGCACAGCTGATTTTGCATGAAACAGTAACAGGTATGCAATGGCTGGGAGTCGGGATTATTATTGCGACTGTAGTGGTCATTAATGCGAGAAGGACAGAATGAAAAACAGAAGCAGAATGAGAGGTTAAATGCTCTTTCTCCCTTGTCAATCTTCCCAACCACACAATTTCAATCCCAACTTTTCAGCTTCCGAAACAGAGGTCTTTTTCACTTCGTGCTTGCAGTTATTGAGTCCGCGGCAATCGCGTTTATAATGAAATGCAACAGAATTCGGTGAATCACAGATATAGACAGTTCCATCACCTGAAGAGAAACAGCACGCAAGAGCAAGGGCAAAAATGAATTTCATGTGAACAGTTTTGGTTTCGTTGTACAGTTTAATCAATTATCCAACGAATATACTCAATTCACTTATTTCCAGCTCTTTTTTTCGTAATTTTCAGAAAACACAAACTAAAATGCCATGCGCTTACTTGTTACGTTTTTTCTTCTGCTCTGCTATACGACCGGTTTTTCCTGTTACAATGAATACTATGCATTGGACTCGAAAGGACATTTTCACCAGGTGGAAGTCAGTATGATCAATTTCCAGAAAAATTTCGATCAGAAAAAAATTGAGCGAAAATTGGTCCGGCTTGGAAAGGAACTTCAAACAAGTAAAGATTTCAAGTTACTGTCTGATTATGGTTTGTACCTTGTAAAAGGCGGAAAAGTAAAAGAAGCCAAAATCATTTTTGAAGCACTTGCAAAGGCATATCCCAATGAATACAGCATTATTGCGAATCTTGGGACAACGCATGAATTACTCGGAGAAAATGAAAAAGCGCTGGAATACATTCGAAAAGGCTTAAAACTGAATCCGAACTCACATGGAGGAAGTGAATGGATCCATGTAAAGATCCTGCTGGCAAAGATCGGTTTCGATAAAGACCTGAATTACCTGAAAGAACACAATGTTCTGGAATTAACACCAAAACAGGAAGCTTCCAATGCCATTCGTGAACAATTATATATTCAACTAAAGGAACGTTTCCCCTTTTGCAAAGGACCGGATCCCATTATGGCAGATTTGTTTATCGAGCTTGGAGATTGTTATATGGAAACACTTTCTTTCGAACACGCCAAAGGACTATATCAAATTGCGAAGAAGTACTACATGACTGACAGAGGTGATGCAGATGAAAAAATTGAACAAGTCAAAAGGTTACGTGCGAAGTATTCACATCTTAGTCCAAGTGAACATTACACCGAGGAAGAACAGAAAATGGGTATGGTTGCTAAAATAGACGGTGTTCCCTACGAATCGTACCTGGAAGATCCGAATGCGGATAATTACCGGATTGATTGGTCTAAGGTAGAAACAGATCCGGATAAGTTATTGGCTTTTGCAGGACTTAAGAGAATCGAAGAAGAACAAAAACAAACTGAACCTGAAAAACCGGAAAAGTCAGTTCTGCAGAAAAAGGTCTCCGGTTCCTACCCGAAAAACAAATCCAACAATTCCATGCTTTGGATCGGCTTGACCCTGGTCGTTTTGATCGTCGCTATTTTCACTTACTTCAAAGCGAAGAGGAGAAAGCGATAGCTTTTGATCGTGCGGCAAAGAATAGTTTTTGATTTTTGCAAATCAGCAAATGGGTTCTCTTTTTCAATTTGACTAACTTTGTGCCATGCGATTCGATATTCTCACCATTCTTCCGGAATTATTAGAGGGGCCATTCCATGTTTCCATGATGAAACGAGCACAGGAACGAGGGCTATTGGAAATTCACATTCACAATATCCGCGAGTATTCAACCGATAAGCATAAGAATGTCGATGACTACCAATATGGTGGTGGTGCCGGTATGGTTATGGCCATAGAACCGATTGCCACACTGATCGAAAAACTAAAGTCGGAACGCAACTATGATGAGATCATTTATATGACTCCGGATGGAGAACTACTGGAGCAACGACACAGTAATTCCTGGAGCTTAAAAGAGAATATCATGATTCTTTGCGGCCATTACAAAGGAGTCGACGAACGCATTCGCGAACATTACATCACAAAAGAAATTTCAATCGGATCATACGTTTTAACCGGTGGTGAATTGGCTGCAGCTGTGGTGGTGGACAGTATCGGGAGATTAATTCCCGGTGTGATGAACGATGAAACTTCTGCATTGACGGACAGTTTCCAGGACGATTTGCTTTCACCTCCTGTTTATACGCGACCACCAGAATTTAATGGATGGAAAGTCCCGGACGTTCTTTTATCCGGGGACTTCGGAAAAATTGAGCAATGGAGAGAACAACAGGCCATTGAGCGAACACGAATCCGCCGACCTGATTTGTACAAAAAGTTTAGCGGAGAGGAATAATTATTTGCTCTCCAACACACCGTTTTTATTTGCAGAATTCTTGATCGTACTCTGGAGTTTTTCCAATCTGGTCTTCAAGGTATCATCGTGTTTCTTCTTATTCAGGAAAAACGGAACATATGTTTTTACAAAATCATACACGAGAACGCCCAACATGGCTACAGAAATGAAATAAAATACCCGGAACTGAATAGATTGAATGACAAGTCCCGAAAATACCCCTCCAATCAGGTAAGATCCAATAATTGCAGCCATCAACTTTGTTTTTTCTACAACTTGTATGTTCATTCGGTACTTTTTCTTGGTAAGCATTGATAAATGAATGGCCAAATCAGTAGTTAATCCGGTTAAATGCGTTGTTTTTATCTGGAAATTGGAAATACTTGCAGTCAAGCCGTTTTGAAGCCCCATTGAAAATAAAAGCACCGAGACCAAGATCTCTGTCTGTGTCAATGTTTCCGTATAAAAGAACTGACCATAAATTCCCACAAAAACAAAGCATCCGATTTCCAGTACCATAGGAATACTGTGAGATACAAAAGCATTCTTCCTTGTGCTGTTAATGATCAGGTTATTCGATAGGAAGCTTCCTGCAAAGAACAGGAGAATCCAGAATAACACCACCAGCATCTGGAACCACTTACCATTTGCAATTTCCTGGGCTAAAATGGCAAAATGCCCTGTTAAATTGGAGGTAAAGGAATAAAATAAAATTAATGAGGCAACATTCACCATTCCTGCAATGAGTGCAGTGAAAATCCCCAATCTCAAGTTATCCCTAAATGTTCTGCTATTACTATATCGACGAAGCATATTATTCTAATTTAAATTATTTTGAAATCCGCTGTTACTGCTAATTCATCGATCAGCCACGGCCGATCCTTAATTTATTTTTTTGAGTGTGATCTTCACGATTCCACGTGCATGCACATCTGTATCAAAGTGAAGCACCAATTCATCTTTCTTTAAGGATTCAACCGAATAAACTTCTGTTGTTCCATCCTCGTTGAGTAAAGTCAGGATTCTCCCCCGATCTTTCAATCGCCATTTTGCCTGGTGTTCTTTCCCACTCCGTTCATGAAGTTTAATCCTGTAATCCTTTCTGAACGTCCAGTTCTCAAATTCATGAATAACCAGGTGATTGGCAATGTCAATTCGTTCATCTGTCCCAATTTCCTGCTTTACTTTTTCATCTACATTATTCCTGTCATATACCCATGAGACTTCTTTCCACTCACCTACTATGGCTACTTCCGGATAAGCAGAGTGACTGAAAACATAGTAACCAAATGAGCTCAAAGTGAGGATCGCCAAGCATGCTGAAAGAACTAATTTTCGTCTCATGTTAATGCAGTAACATATGTTTGATTAGACTTATTGGAATATTGGTTCGTATCCCATGCAATCAATTGCTTCTCAACCTTTGATTTATGCAGGAATGGAATGACATCCATACTTTTTTTATGTGACCAGTCGAAATTTAATTCATACGGAATGATAATCCGGTTGACCTGATTGGTTTCTGTAAATTGCTCAAACGAACTTTGAGTGAAGCCACTAAAAAAGACAATTTGAATCGAAGCAACTTTTTGACTTAGCTCTTTTTCCAAATCATGCAAACTCTTCAGGAATTCCTTTCCTGCCAGCTCCATTTTCAAATCACTCTGGTCAAAGAAGAGCAGATCTGAAATCGAGTTGGACAAATAAATCCCATGTACCAAAAGTACATTGATCGAATCTTCCTGTTGAAACTGGAGTAATGCTTTA
>CBFGPJ010000103.1:0-8316 GCA_965650615.1 uncultured Fluviicola sp.
TAATTCTTCAAAAGAACGCAATGGTGTCAACTCCAAACGCTTGATGATGTGGTATCCGAAAGCTGTTTGTACCGGTTGGGAAACATCACCGTTTGCTTTTAACTGGAATGCTGCTTCCTCAAATTCAGGGACCATTCGTGTTGTTGTTCCCGTTCCGAATAAAGGCAATTCACCTCCTTTTTCTGCAGTCTGTGCATCGTCAGAGAACTCACTTGCCAGTTTTTCAAACGATTCTCCGGCCTGCAATTTCGCATAAATCTCATCTACTTTTTTGTGAGCTGTTTCAATTTCTTCTGCACTTGCATCTTTTCCAGTTGCAACCATAATATGTGCTGCTTTCATCGTTCCTCTTGCCGGACGCATATCAATTACTTTCAAAATGTGGTAACCGAATTTCGTACGAACCGGATTGGAAATTTTCCCAATCGGAGTATTGTAAGCAGCTTCTTCAAACTGGTAAACCATCTGGAAAGCCGTAAAATAACCTAAATCTCCACCGTTTCTTACTGCAGATGGATCATCAGAACCGTTTTTACCTTTTGCAACGGTATTAAAATCTTCACCGTTCTCGATCCGTTTCTTGATTGTCATGATGCGGTTGTAGGCCGCAAGAGTGTCTTCAGGAGAAGCATTTTCAGCTATTTTCACCAGGATGTGTGCAGCATGGACTTCATTTTTCATACGCTCATATGCCTGATTTACCAAGGCACTGTTTTTCGTAGAATCGATCAAATATGGTTGGGACAATTGTTTTCTGTAACCTGCCAATTCCTTTTTTAATTTCGGAATGGTGTCATATCCAAGAGCCTCTGCTTCTGCAACTTTCAGCTTGAATTTTTTGAATAATTCCATGTACTCGTCCAACGATTGTTTATCGTATTTCGGGTTGGTATTATTTTTTAAATAAATCTGTAAAAATTCGGATTTGGTAACCTTTTTACCGTCAATCTCCATCACAACGTTATCTGTTTGGGCAATGGTGTTTAGGGAAAATAGAATTCCTAAGGCTAATAATAGTCGTTTTTTCATGTATTGTAATACTTTATTCAAACCAAGAACGCCAAAAATAACACATTGTTTTGGGTTTGAAAGTAAATTCGGATGATTTAAGAAAAAATTAAGGATTAAATAGTGTTAGGGTGCAAAAAACAGTAGGGGCGGAAAATTTTCCGCCCCTACTGTAAATGAATTATTTTCTGTTAATCACTTCAAGCTGTAATTCGGTGCTTCTCTTGTAATGGTCACATCATGCGGATGTGATTCACGCATTCCCGCAGAGGTAATACGAACGAATTCTGCACCTTTCAATTTGTCAATGGAACCTGCTCCGCAGTAGCCCATTCCGGCTCTCAAACCACCAACGATCTGGTAAACCACTTCGAACAGGTTTCCTTTGTATGGAACACGTCCTGAAATTCCTTCCGGCACCAATTTTTTGATATCGTCTTCTGCATCCTGGAAGTAGCGGTCTTTTGAACCTTTTTGCATTGCTTCCAAAGATCCCATTCCACGGTATGATTTGAATTTTCTTCCTTCATAAATGATTGTTTCACCCGGAGATTCTTCCACTCCGGCGAACATAGAACCGATCATAACGACATCTGCTCCGGCAGCAATCGCTTTTACGATATCTCCCGTATAACGGATTCCACCGTCAGCGATAACAGGAACTCCGGTTCCTTCTAAAGCTAAAGCGACATCATTTACTGCGGTTAATTGCGGAACTCCAACTCCGGCAATTACACGTGTTGTACAAATGGATCCGGGACCAATTCCTACTTTTACTGCATCTGCTCCGGCTTCTACCAGGTACTTTGCAGCGGCAGCTGTAGCAATGTTTCCTACGATGACATCCAGTTTCGGGAATTGTGCTTTTACTTCTTTCAGTTTAACAACAACTCCTTCCGTATGTCCGTGAGCAGTATCAATAACAATTGCATCTACACCCGCTTCAACCAATGCCTGTACACGTTCGATCGTATCATGTGTAACACCGACAGCTGCAGCAACACGTAATCTTCCGTATTGGTCCTTACAGGAGTTTGGGTGTGTTTTTACTTTGATGATATCGCGGTAAGTAATCAATCCGATCAGCGTGTTGTTAGCATCAACAACTGGTAATTTTTCGATTTTATTTTCCTGTAATATTTCTTCGGCAGTAGAAAGACTTGTTCCGTCTTTGGTTGTGATCAGGTTTTCTGTGGTCATGATCTCTCTCACGGGACGTGAATGGTTTTTCTCAAAACGCAAATCACGGTTCGTGATGATTCCTTTTAATTTTCTTGCTCCATCAACAACCGGAATTCCTCCGATTTTGTATTCGGCCATTAAATTGAGTGCATCATCTACCAATGCGTGCTCGGATAAAGTAACCGGATCCAGGATCATTCCGCTTTCCGAACGTTTTACTTTTCTTACTTCCAATGCCTGGTCGGCAATGCTCATGTTTTTGTGAATCACTCCGATTCCGCCGTGTTGAGCAAGTGCAATTGCTAAACTTGCTTCCGTTACCGTATCCATCGCTGCAGAAACGATTGGAGTGTTAACCTCAATGTTGCGGGTAATTTTACTTTTTAATTGAACGTCGCGAGGTAGAACTTGTGAAAATGCTGGGACTAAGAGTACGTCGTCGTATGTAAGACCTTCTCTGACTGAATTAAGATTGGACAGTGCCATGTGTGAACCTACTTTTGAAATAAATTCTCGCAAAAGTAATTATTTTCAGTTACAAACAAATCGGTTTAGTTAAACTTTCTGTTAACTTTTCGACTTTCACCTGATAATTAATGTTAAACGCAAGGAATGCCTTCGATAGATTATTGAAAAATCCGTATTCTTGCTGTATGAATAATTGGTTGAAATACGGACTTATCGGAATGGTGGTGGCCATTTCTTTGAATGCAAACTCCCAAAAACAAGAGAAGTTGGTTCAATTGTCGGGAGTGGTAGTTTCTTCGGATAGCTTACAGGAAATGCCTTATGCTGCAGTTTATAACAAAACGGTTCACAGAGGAACGATTGCGGATATTTATGGTTTCTTTTCAATGGTCGTTCAACCGGGCGATACGATCATGTTCCGTTATTACGGGCATAAACCGTCTTCTTATATTGTTCCGGATACTTTGAGTGAAAGCCGTTATTCAATTATCCATATGATGATTGTCGATACGATCCAATTGAGCGAGGTCGTTATTTATCCATGGCCGTCAAAAGAAGCTTTTGCTCAGGCATTCGTGGAAATGGATCCATATGAAGACGCCATGTTGAGAGCACAGAGACAATTATCCGGACAATCTTTGGCAAACCTTGCGTCACTGGTTCCAAGCGACGCATCCATTTCTTTTGGGAACGTGGTAAACCAAAACAACACACGTTTATACACGATGGGCCAATCTCCGGTAAATAACTTGCTGAATCCTTTTGCCTGGGCTACCTTCCTGCAGAAATGGCGATCAGGTGAGTTGCGGCGACAGTAATGGAAATCTCATGATTTTATCAAATAATGATTTCGTTATATAACGAAGACATGATATTATATCTTCCGTATTTGTTGATATCAGGATATCTTGTTTTAATAACTTAATTCTGGAGATTATTTAGCATTAAGAGCCTTTTTATAGCGTTCCAAAACCCGTTCACGTGCCCATTTATGATCCACGATCGGTTCAGGGTAATCCGGGGAGCCAAATTCAGGGACCCATTTTTTGATATATTTAAACTCAGGATCGAATTTTTCCTGTTGACTGGTCGGATTAAAAATACGGAAGTAGGGTGCAGCATCAACACCTGATCCTGCTGCCCATTGCCAGCCACCGACATTACTCGCCAACTCAAAGTCAAGTAGTTTCTCTGCGAAATAACGCTCGCCCAAACGCCAGTCGTGCAATAAATGCTTGCAAAGAAAGCTTGCAACGACCATCCGGATGCGGTTGTGCATGTGACCAGTTTGATTGAGTTCGCGCATTCCGGCATCTACCAATGGGTAACCCGTCTTACCATCGCGCCATGCCTGGAATTGTACTTCATCAAACTCCCATTCAATACGGTCGTATTCCGGTTTGAAAGCTTGAGTTACGCTCAGTGGGTACCAATACAGGATCATTTGGTAAAAATCTCTCCAAATCAATTCATTCAAATATTTCTCATTGGTTTTTTTTGCCAGTCTTGTTAATTCCCGGATAGATACTGTTCCGAAACGCAGATGAAGGCTTAAACGCGAAGTGCCTTCAATTCCGGGGATGTCACGAGTATTATGATAATCCCGGATGATTTTTGCGGGAAGTTTTGAGGATGGGAAATCCTGAGTTTGCTTGTCACTGAAACCTAATTCTTCCAGCGATGGAATAGGAGTTTCGATTCCCTTATTCAGTTTGGAAGTGTATTTTCCGACCGGATAAGTTTTCAAATAGAAATCATCCAGCTTTTCCTTCCAGCGTTTCATGTAAGGAGTGAAAACAAGATAAGGCTTTCCATCAGGCTTTACGACCTCATCTTTTTCAAAAATAACATGGTCTTTTGAGCCTGAAAAGCCGCATGCCAGTTTTTGAAGTTTTTCGTGGATGCATTTATCGCGTTTGATGGCTTCCGGCTCGTAATCCCGGTTGCAAAAGACTTTTTGAACAGAATGTTTTTCTACCAGCTTGGGAATTAGTTCTGTTGGATTTCCATGAAATACCCATAAAGATGCTCCCAGTTTTTTGTAAGAATCACCTAACTCCCGGATTGTTTGATAAATGAACAAAACGCGTTGATCGTCCTTGGGAAGCTCGCTTAAAATGTTTGTGTCAAAAATAAAGATCGGCTGAACTTTCCCTCCTTGTTTCAGTGCTTTGAAAAGTCCGGCATTATCATGAATTCTTAGGTCTCTCCGGTGCCAGAATAAAGTTAGTTGTTCCATATAGTTCGTCTTAATGGAAAATGGAGAATTTGAGAATTGAAAAGGTTAGAATCTTATTCTTAAAAAATCACTTGAATCTGACTTTTCAATTTTGCATTTTCAATTCTCAATTAATACCACGAATGAATAATTCCCATCACGGCAACGAAAACTCCAAGAATGGTTCCAATCAAGGTCATCCGGGTACGTTTTTTCAGGTAAACGATGGAACAAAAGAGAACGGAGAACACACCAACGATAATACTGAGCATACTCAGAAAGAATAGTTGATTTTCGTAATTGAATCTCAGCGACTGTGTAAATTCGTTGTCTTTGATATCCGCGTTACTGTTCAGGTCTGTCAGGAACGGAATAATTGCAAACTGGTTGTAGCAAACCAAAAGTAAGCCAATAACACTGATTACAAAACCTATTGCCGAAAGCGCTCTCATATTAATTGAACTGTCTGCAAAAATAAGAAAAAGTGTTTGCTTTTGATATTGGTACCGAATTTCGGGATTAGTGCAGCCATTATTTTGTTTAAAAACATGCTTATCCTATATAAATAGTTAGATCCCATCATATTCAACGCCGTTTTTAGGAGTTTCCCATAAGCGTACTTTCAACTTCAGTTCCGAAGGAAGTTTGGTGCGAAGAATGTTCCAGCAAACCAAAGCGATGTTTTCAGCTGAAGGGATCAGGTCTTTAAATTCCGGGCAATCCAAATTCAGGTTCCGATGATCAAACCGTTCCAAAATTTCCGACTTCATAATGTCAGAAAGACGCTTCATATCCATTACGTAACCCGTTTCAGGATTGATCGGGCCATCCAGTTCCACTTCCAGTTTGTAATTGTGTCCGTGGAAATTGGGATTATTACACTTTCCGAAGATGCGGTCGTTTGTCTCATCATCCCATTTGGGGTTAAACAAACGGTGTGCAGCATTGAATTGTTCGATACGAAAGATTTTCATTGGAAAAGGATTTCTTCTATTTGAGGTTTGTAATCGCTAACCAGGATTTGAAGCCAGGCTGTATAACGTTCGGGATGATGTGTAATGTCTTCTGCAAATTCATTCCAATCTACCCATTTGTAATCCATTACTTCATCCGGATTTGGGTTGATTTCACCGGAATAAGTGCCAAACAGGACATGATCCAGTTCATGTTCAACCAAACCACTGTCCAATTGAGCTTTGTAAATAAAGTGGAAATGAGGAGATACCATGCAATCGATTCCCATTTCTTCTTTCAACCGGCGATTTCCTGCAGTTGCCAATGACTCATTCAATCTGGGATGCGAACAACAGGTATTGGTCCACAAACCACTTGAATGGTATTTGTTTAAGCTTCGTTGCTGAAGGAGAATTTTTCCATTTTGATGAATGAGGACGGAGAAAGCACGATGCAATATCCCTTTTTCATGAGCTTCCATTTTCTCCATGGAACCAATCACCTCATCCTGTTCATTTACCAATACTACCGTTTCCAATTCTACAATAAATTCAAGTTATGACGAAGATAAGAAGTAAATAGCAAACGGACCTTTTTATTATCAGGAATCCGGATGCGTTGATCCAAAATAATGTGGGCATCTGTTTTCCTGATTTTGTGAAACAATTTGGTATAATAGCGATAAGCCATATAAACCCCGAATCGGGCATCTTTCGGAAGTTTTTTAATTCCTTCATACCCGGCTTTGAAATCTGCTTCGATTTCCGACTCAATTTTGGCTTTCATTTCCTGATCAAACAAGTTGAAATTCATTTCAGGAAAGTAAGTCCGCCCCAATTGGTAGTAGTCTGCATTCAGATCCCGTAAAAAATTGATCTTTTGAAAAGCAGCACCTAATTTCATGGCCGGATCTCTCAGTTTCAAATAGTTTTCCATATTTCCTCTTACGAAAACTTTCAGGCACATCAATCCGACTACTTCGGCAGAACCAAGGATATATTGCTCGTAGACTTTTCGTTCGTATTGGGTTGTTTCCAAATCCATTTCCATTGATTGCAGGAAAATCTCGATGAGTTCCGAATCGATTTGATACTTGTTTACCGCCCATTGAAAACTGTTGAGGATTGGATTCAGGGAAATTCCGCGTTCGATTGCTTTATATGTTTCGGATTTGAACTCGCGGAGCAATTCTTTCTTTTCGTATTGGTGAAATGAATCGACAATTTCATCTGCAAAGCGCACGAATCCGTAGATGGCGTGAATAGGCGCTTGCAGGTCTTTACTCAGAAAGCGAATCCCGATTGAAAAGGATGTGCTGTACCTTTTGGTGGTCAAGGCACTCATTTCAAGCGAAAGTGTATCGAACAATTGTTTCATAGCGAGGTTCTTAGTTCAGTTTTTAATGCATTTAATCACCTGTTTTGCGACCACTTCTCCCGAAACAATTGAAGGCGGGATACCAGGTCCAGGGACTGTCAATTGTCCTGTGTAAAACAGGTTTGACAACTGTTTGTTTCGAATGCGCGGTTTCAATAAAGCGGTTTGTTTCAGTGTGTTTGCCAATCCATACGCATTCCCTTTGAACGCATTGTAATCCGTTACAAAATCGGAGATACAATAACTACGTTTGTAAACGATGTGCGGATTGATATCAAAGCCGATTTTTTCAATCAGGCGATTTTTCAAGATCTCAAAATAGGCTTCCCGCTTTTCTTCGGAGTCTTCCAGGTTGGGCGCAATCGGTATCAAAAGGAACAAATTTTCTCCATTTACAGGTGCTACTGATGGATCTGTTTTCGAAGGACAACTGGCATAAAAAAGTGGTTTTCGCGGCCATTTCGGATTTTTGTAAATGTCAGACGCATGTGTCTCAAAATCCTCATCAAAAAATAAATTGTGATGCAGCAGGTTTGGTACTTTGCAATCCAGACCAATGTAGAATAATAAGCAGGATGGGGCCATTGTTCGTTTTGACCAATAAGCATCCGTGTAATTCGCTTTATTCTTCAGCAATTGTTCTGTATGCCGGTAATCCGCCCCTGAGATTACATAATCGCAGGCAATTTGTCCTTTGGAGGTTGAAATGGATTCGATTTTACCGTTTAAAGTGTTAAATCCGGTTACGTGTGTATTTAATGAAAAAACTACTCCCTGGTCCAGTGCAATTCGCTCGAAAGCTTTTATAAATTCAAACATGCCACCCATCGGATACCAGGTTCCCAAACGGATGTCTGCATAATTCATCAACGAATAAAGTGCAGGGGTGTCTTTTGGAGTAGCTCCCAGGAAAAGAATTGGAAATTCAAGCAGGGAAATTATTTTCGGATGGGTGAAGTATTTCCGGATAAAGGAAGCATATGAAGTAAATAAATGCATTTTGAAAAGGCCGGCAAGTATCCGTGTATCTGCAAATTCTATCAATTTCAAGCTGGGTTTATATACCAGGTCCTTCATCCCGATTTCGTATTTTTTTTCGGCATCAGCAA
>CBFGPJ010000104.1:0-8258 GCA_965650615.1 uncultured Fluviicola sp.
GAAAAAGCGGCTTACATAACCGGAGAGGTTATTAATATTAACGGAGGAATTTACGCTTAGAATGGAACATCGTGTAGTAATTACCGGAATTGGTGCCTACTCGTGTTTGGGTGAAAACCTGGACACAGTTCTGGAATCCCTGCGCCTTGGCCGCAGTGGAGTTATTTACGATGAGCAGCGTAAAGACTTTGGTTACCGATCTTGCTTTACCGGAATGGTTGCTGAACCGGACCTGAATCCGTTTTTGTCACGCCGCCAGCGTATCGGGATGCATCAGCCGGCCCGTTTTGCTTTTATGTCTACCAAAGAAGCAATGGAAGGTTCCGGTTTGGATGCAGATTTCCTGGATAAAACCGAAACAGGAATTATCTTCGGAAATGATTCAACGGCAGGTGCTGTTGTGGAAACAGTAGATAAAGTTCGTGCAAAAAAGAACACCACACTTATCGGAAGTGGTGACATCTTCCAAAACATGAACTCCACCGTGAATATGAACCTTTCAACGATTTACAAATTGAAAGGGATGAACTTCACTATTTCTGCTGCCTGTTCTTCAGGTTCTCATTCGATCGGAATGGGTTATTTGCTGATCAAACAAGGATTGCAGGAACGGGTAGTTTGCGGAGGTGCACAAGAGATCAATGTATATGCTATGGCAAGCTTTGATGGATTGGGTGCTTTTTCTGTAAGAGATGCTGCCGCTTCTATGGCAAGTCGTCCGTTCGACAGAGATCGTGACGGTTTGGTTCCATCAGGTGGTGCGGCAACTGTGATTATCGAATCATTGGAATCCGCTTTGAAAAGAAATGCACCGATTTATGGAGAAATCGTTGGATTTGGTTTCTCATCAAACGGCGACCATATTTCAAATCCCAATTTCGACGGTCAGTTCAGATCATTGAACATGGCATTGAAACAAGCGAATTTAACACCAAAAGATATTGATTACGTAAATGCGCATGCTACCTCAACTCCAATCGGGGATTCAACGGAAGCAGAAGCCATTTTCAACGTACTGGGCTCCAAAGTTCCTGTAAGTTCTACCAAGAGTATGACCGGGCACGAATGCTGGATGGCCGGAGCAAGTGAGATCGTTTATTCCTTACTCATGATGAATAATGATTTCATTGCACCGAATATAAATTTTGAAAATCCGGATGAACACTCGGAAAAGATCAATATCATTCCAAGCTATAAGGAACAAAATATTGATTGCTTCTTATCCAATTCATTTGGATTCGGAGGAACAAATTCCTCATTGATTATCAAAAAGTTTAAAAAATAGAGTACCCTAAACATGAAAAGAGAAGACATCATTCTTACTACAAAACAATTTTTATCTGACGAGTTTGAGGTTGACGCAACATTGATCCAACCTGAAAACAACCTGCAACAAACCCTGGATTTAGATAGTCTTGACTATGTGGATTTAGTTGTAGTGATTGAAGAAAATTTGGGAATTAAACCAACTGCAGAAGATTTCAAAACGATTGAGACTTTTAACGATTTCTACGATCTGGTTGAGCAACGTTTGAACGCTTAAAGGTGAATGGAACAAAAATGGGATGGTAAAACCAAAGGTTCACTTTGGGGGTATAAGTTCTTTATCTACTCTATTCGATTTTTAGGGGTTCGATTTGCTTACTTTTTTTGTATCGGGGTTTCCGGATATTTCCTGCTTTTTTCACGCAAACCGCGAAGAGCTTTGATTTCCTTTTACCAAAAAGGATTTAATTACTCCAAGCTGCAAGCAATCAGAGCAACAGCCAGGAACCTGTATCTGTTCGGACAAACACTTATTGACAGAATCGCCTTAAAAACACCTAGAAAAAGAATCTTTACGTTTCGTTTTAACAACGAGGAAGCATTGATCAAAATGAACGAAGCCGGTAAAGGCGGTTTTCTTTTTTCAACTCATTTGGGAAATTGGGAAAATGCCGGAAACCTGCTTGGTGAGCGGATCACATTGAAGATCAATATCCTGATGCTCGATGACGAAGTTCAAAAAATCAAAGCTTACCTGGAAGATGCAGCCGGAAAATCACAGTACCGGCTCATTCCGATCAAGGATGACCTGTCGCACCTCATTTTGATCCACCAGGCATTAAAACGCAACGAACTCATTGCATTGCACGCGGACAGAACAACTGCAGGTCAAAAGAACTTCCGATTGCCGTTTTTGAATGGTTTCGCGGAATTCCCTGCCGGACCGTTTATTATGGCACATAAATTCAAAGTTCCACTTACCTTTGTGTATGCAGTGAAATCGGGAAATACACATTATGAATTAAGTGCTACCAACCCGCTTACCGAATTTGAATCTCCGGAAAAAATTGCGGAAATTTATGCAAAACACCTGGAAGAACAGGTAAAGGCAAGCCCAACTCAATGGTTTAACTTTTTTGAATATTATGTTGATTAGCAAAGAAAATATTACATCCATCATTCCGCAAAGAGTTCCTTTCGTGATGATTGACAACCTTTTGACAGCGGATGAAACCGGATTCAAAACCGAATTTAAGATCGCACCGGACAATTTATTCCTGGAAGATCAGGTTTTATCCGAATCAGCATTGATCGAAAACATTGCACAAACCTGTGCTGCCGGTTTTGGGTACTTGAATAGCCTGGAAGAAGGCGGTGAACCGAAATTGGGTTTCATTGGAGCTGTTACCCAGGTTCAAGTTGAAAATGCAGCGAAAGAAAACGATCTGATCGAAACATCAGTAAAGGTTTTGAGCACGTTTGACACGATCCATTTAGTAGAAGGAACCGCAAAATCAAACGGAAATGTCCTGGTAACCTGCCAAATGAAAATTGTTCTGGCATGAAAATATTGAAATCATCCATTCTTGTACCTGTCCGTTTCAGTGAAACGGATGCTATGGGTGTTGTCTGGCATGGAAATTACCTGAAGTTCTTTGAAGATGCCCGGGAACAATTTGGCAGGGATTACGGGATCGAATACCTGGATGTGCATGCGCAAGGATATTTCATCCCCATTGTTAAATCAGAGATCTCACATAAAGCTTCTATCTTTTACGGTGAAGGCGCATTGATTAACGTCATTTTGGAACAACACGATTCAGCCAAGATCGTATTTCGTTACGAAGTGATCAATCATGCAACAAAACAGGTAGCTGCAACCGGCATGACCATGCAGGTATTTATGTTCACTTCCGACCGCACCCTGGAATTAATCAAACCTGAATTTTATCGTATTTGGGAGGAAAAGCAAAATTGGATTGATGCATAAACCGGTTTACATACAAACACTTTCAATAGTTACTCCACTTGGAAATACGGTTGAGCAGCATTTTGATGCGTTTCAGAAAGGATTTTCAGGAATCAAACTTGTTGAGAATGCCGGTTTCCAGGATACCATAATTCCTTTGGCTCAGCGCGAAGAAATTACCGGCAACCGCTACGATACACTCTTAAGAGAGGCGCTTGAAAAAGCACAAGCGAAATTTTCGGTCCAAACTCAAAGAACGGCTGTTATTGTAAGTTCCACTAAAGGAAATATCGATTTGCTTCCCGGTGATACATTCGCGGAAACATCTTCAATCATACAGGAATTCTATCCGGGAACCGAGGTATTTATCATTTCAAACGCCTGTATTTCGGGAGTCATTGCGATCAACACTGCTGCTGATTATCTGCTTGCCGGGAAATACGACCAGGTACTGGTCATTGGAATTGATGCAGTCTCCGAATTCGTTTCATACGGTTTTCAGAGTTTGTTTGCTTTAAGCAATGAAGCATGTAAACCTTTTGATAAATCCAGAAATGGAACGACATTGGGAGAAGGGTGCGGAATTGTCCTGGTTTCAAATCAAAAGCCCGACGGTTTTGCCGTTTTGTATAAAGGAGGTTCTTCATCCAATGACGCCAATCACATTTCAGGTCCATCCAGAACCGGAGAAGGTCTGGTACGCTCCATCGAAAAAACATTGAAAAGAAGTGGTATTGCTGCTTCAACGATTGATTTTGTTTCAGCTCACGGCACGGCAACTGTATTCAACGACGAAATGGAAAGCATTGCATTCGGCAGAACAAACCTCGATCAGGTCCCACTTAACAGTATGAAAGGGTATTTCGGTCATACGTTGGGTGCAGCCGGCATTTTGGAAACCATCATGAGTATAGTTTCCATGGAAAAAAGCATCCTGTTCCCAAATCTTGGATTTAGTGAAACCGGAACTTCCGTACCGTTAAATATCATTCAACGCATCGAATCAAAAGAATTGAATACAGTTTTGAAGACTGCTTCCGGATTTGGAGGAGGAAATGCAAGTTTAATCTTACAAAAGCTGCCGTGAAGATCTTAGCACATAGTTACGTTTGTCCGAAAGGAACTTTTCTGAACGGAAAACTGGTCTACAATACAGATGGGGAAGAAAACCCGTTGAAATCCGCCTATCAGCAACTCGGAGCTGAGTACCCGAAGTTCTATAAAATGGATGTGCTTTCAAAAATGGCATTTATCGGAACAGAATTGCTCCTTCCTTTCTTCCCGAATGACGCCGATCTGGAAAACGAACTTCAATTGATCTTTGCAAACAGTTCTGCAAGTCAGAATACAGATAACCTGTTCGTAGAAAGTTATGAGCAGCTGAATAATCCGAGCCCATCCCTATTTGTTTACACCTTGCCGAACATCGTTACCGGTGAATTGTGCATCCGTCACAAATGGTACGGTGAAAATTGCTTCTTTGTAGAAGAAGCCTTTAATCCGCTTCATTTTTCGGAATGGGCACAAATAGCGTTAAATAAAGGTAATAATTGCTGTTTATGCGCTTGGGTAGAGGCAAAATCGAATGGAGAACAAGAATGTTTCCTATTTTTGCTGACTAATTCTGAAAATAGTGAACATTCAATTGAATTTGAACTTTCAACACTAATTAAACAATACAGAAATGAGTGACTTAAAAGAAAACCTAAAGGCTCAAATTATTGAGCAATTGAACCTCGAAGATCTGACACCTGCAGATATCCAGGATGATGCTCCTCTATTCGGAGATCAGGGACTTGGATTGGACTCGATTGACGCATTGGAATTCATCGTTTTATTGGATTCTAATTACGGAATTAAAATCGCAGACCCAAGCGAAGGGAAAGAGATCTTTCAATCGGTAAATACCTTAGCGGATTACATTTCTAAAAATCAATAAATGCGCATCTACGTTACCGGATATGGTGTTATTTCTTCTGTGGGTGAAAACGTAGCAGAAACCTTGCTTTCCCTTCGTTCTGAAAAAACAGGGATCGGACAAGGTAAAAAACCATATACAGTGCGTTTTAAAGTAGGTGAAATTGCCTGGACAAACGAAGAACTGATCCGGCGTTTTAGCTTGACGCAAGATGCTTCCAGAACAGCCATTCTGGGAATGATTGCTGCAAAGGAAGCGTTTAAAGGACATGAACTGAACCCGGAAATCAGAACGGGCTTGATCTCTGGAACCTCCGTAGGTGGGATGGATGTCAGCGAAATCGCTTACAAAGATTTTCTCAACGGAGAAAGTGATGATCTGAATGTATATAAAAATCATCCCAGCGGCACTACCAGCGAGCAAATTGCCAAAGAACTGGGAATTGACGGATATGTCAATACCATTTCAACTGCTTGTTCCTCTGCCGCCAACTCCATTATGCTCGGAGCGCGCATGCTGTTAAGCGGACAATTGGATCGCGTAGTTGTGGGCGGAACGGACGGACTTTCTCAATTTACCATTTCAGGATTTCGTTCCTTAATGATCTTTGACGACGAATGGTGCAGACCTTTTGATGAAACCAGGAAGGGATTGAACCTGGGTGAAGGTGCCGGATTTTTGGTGCTTGAAACAGAAGAAACGATCAAAAAATCAGGAAAAGAGCCATTAGCAATACTTTCAGGCTGGAGCAATGCTTCGGATGCTTACCATCAAACAGCTTCTTCTCCGGAAGGATTAGGCGCAACACTTTCCATGAAAGGCGCTTTGGCAGTTGCCGGTTTGAATCCCGGTGATATTGATTACATCAATGCGCACGGAACGGCAACTCCAAATAATGATCTTTCCGAATCTCACGGGATCAAAACAGTTTTCGGATCATCCGTGCCTCCATTCAGTTCCACAAAAGCATATACAGGACATACACTAGCCGCTTCAGGAGGAATTGAAGCCGTATTCGGCATCCTGGCATTGAATAAAGGCATTTTACTTCCTAATCTCAACTTTACCCGGGCTATTGAAGAAACTGGCCTTGTACCTGTTAAAAATTACTCGGAAGGAAATGCGATCCAACATATTTTATCCAACTCATTCGGGTTCGGAGGAAACAACTCAACCATCATCTTAAGCAAGGTTTAATATGTATTTCATTCAACATATCGAATCAATTACACACCAGGACAGCTTCCGGAAAGAAAATATCTGGAACAACCTGAAACCTTTAACTGCTGAGAATGAACTTATCTCTCCGGATTATAAAAATTACATTCCGGTTGCCGCACTGAGAAGATTGAGCACCATTTTACGCATGGGAATCACCGCATCCAAAGAATGCCAGGAAAAAGTTCCCCATGAATTTGATGCAATTTCAGTAGGAACAGCACTTGGTTGTTTGACTGATACAGAAAAATTCCTGGTGACGATCAATACCGTAAGCGGAGATATTCTCTCCCCCACTGCTTTTATTCAAAGTACCCATAATACGATTTCCGGGCAGATTTCTTTGGATCTGAAAAATCATGCATACAATATGACACATACTCAGAATGCACTTTCCTTTGAGGTTGCATTAAAAGACGGTCTCTTGTGCATTGACGAAGGAAAAAAATCGGTGCTGGTGGGTGCAGCGGATGAAGCAATTCCTTTTTTGGAAAGACTGCGCGGATCCTTGATCGAAACCAATCTTCCTTTTACTTCCGGAGCTACCTTTATGGTATTATCGGGTGAAAAAGAAAGTTCTATTGCTTCTATCCGTGCCTGTGAAGTTTACTTCTCCGATGAAAGTACGGAACGCCGCGTGGGGCAATTTCTCGTAGCGAACAATTGTGATTTCGAAAATTTGGATCTGGTACTTGAAGCTGGCTCTGATTTCAAATCGAAAGCAAAAAATCATATTTCCTTCCCGGAATATACCGGTTTTTACCAAAGTGCTTCTGCTTTTGCTGTTCACATGGCAAATGATTGGCTGATCAAGCATCCGGACCACAAACGGATTTTGATCGTGAATAATTTAGAATCCGATAAATTGGGCTTAACGCTCATCTGCAGAAATGAGGTGGAAGCATAGACTTAATATAGCAGTAGCATTAAGTACGCTCTTAATCGTCATACTCATTTTCCGGAACAGTCCCTATTTGTGGCTTTGGATTGCATTTGTTATCTCAAACTTCTGCGTCTTCCTTGTTTTTGGGATTGTATTCCTTCGTTTTCAATATTTCTACCCTTCGGTTTTCAGAAATATTGGTCCTGAAGTCATTCTTACTTTTGATGACGGTCCGGACCCGGTTCAGACACCACGCATTTTGGATACCCTTCAAAAGCACGGTATTAAATCGATCTTTTTTGTAATCGGCCGCAAAGCCCAGGAACATCCGGAAATTCTTCAGCGTATCATTTCTGAAGGACATTCCATTGGAAATCATACCCAGAATCACTCACTTTTCTTTGCCATGCTGCACAGCAAACAAATAGCTGAAGAAATAGACCAGTTTTCACAAAACATAGAACCATTGGTGACTGAAAAAATCACGATTTTCAGGCCTCCGATCGGTTACACGAACCCAAAGATCGCACGTGCACTGCGCAGAAGAAGATTCAAGATCGTTGCATGGAGCGTCCGCTCTTACGATTCGTTCAAAAACAGAGAAGGGTTGATGAGCCGCTTAATGAAAACAAGGCCCGGCAGCATCGTTTTGCTGCATGATAATTTAGAACAAACTGCCGATATCCTGGATGAGTACATTACCAAAGCAAAAGCTAAAGGCATTATTTTTGCAAACCAGGAAAATCTGAAAAAATTCATTCATGAAATTAATAAGTAGTATCCTTTTCTTATTGCTGTTTTCAACAAGCATTTCTGCACAGGAATATACAAAAATCGCTGACCCGCAAGCATGTAAGGCCGCTTTGGAAAAACAACACAAAGAAACCCGTTCGATCCAGGCAGATTTTACGGAAACTGCTACTTCTTCCCTATTGACCTCTGCACAAAAGGGTTCGGGTAAAATGTGGTACAAGAAGGAAAACAAAATTCGCTGGGAAAAAACC
>CBFGPJ010000105.1:0-8248 GCA_965650615.1 uncultured Fluviicola sp.
CACGTTTCTCCTGTTCCCTCTCGATGGATTCAAATAACGCTTTGAAGTTTCCTGCTCCAAAT
Organism: uncultured Fluviicola sp.; assembly: GCA_965650615.1. Lineage (GTDB taxonomy): Bacteria > Bacteroidota > Bacteroidia > Flavobacteriales_D > Crocinitomicaceae > Fluviicola. Next base: position 63 of record CBFGPJ010000105.1, read on the forward strand.
CCTTTTGCTCCCATTCGTTGGATAATCTCGAAGAAAACAGTCGGACGGTCTTCAACAGGCTTTGTAAAAATCTGCAGTAAATAACCCTCATCATCTGCATCGATCATGATTCCCAGTTTTTGCAATTCATTGATGTCTTCTTTGAATTTAGACATGTGGTCTTTCAAACGCTCAGGAATCGCATCGTAATATGCCTGCGGAGGAGTTGACAGGAACTCGATCCCACGGGAACGCATATCGGCAACCGTTTTGATGATATCATCCGTTGCAACAGCAATGTGCTGAACACCTTCACCTTCATAAAAATCAATGTATTCTTCGATTTGGGATCGTTTTTTACCCTCAGCAGGTTCGTTGATCGGGAACTTAATGCGGCCGTTTCCGTTCGACATTACTTTCGACATCAAAGCAGAATATTCGGTCGTAATTTGTTTATCATCGAACGATAAGAAATTTACAAATCCCATGATATCTTCGAACCATTTTACAGCTTCATTCATTCTGTTCCACCCGGTATTTCCAACCATGTGATCAATGAATTTCAATCCAACCGGAGCAGGGTTGTAATCTGACTTATACTCCACATAACCCGGCATGAAAACACCTTTGTAATTCTTGCGCTCAACGAATACGAAAACCGTCTCACCATAAGCACCGTAAATTCCGGAACGCACTACTTCTCCGTGCTCATCAGATTCGACCATTGGCTCAAAGAAAGATTTCGCTCCTCTTTTGGTTGTTTCTTCGTACGATTTTCTGGCATCTTCTACCCAAAGTGCAATCACTTTTACTCCGTCACCATGTTTTTTTACATGTTCACCAATTGGTGAATCACTTTTCAATGCTGTTGTTAGTACAATCCGGATCTTATCTTGCTTTAGCACGTATGATGCACGATCTTTCATACCGGTTTCCAAACCTGCATATGCTAAATCCTGGAACCCGAATGCTGTTTTATAAAAGTGCGCTGCTTGTTTCGCATTACCTACATAAAACTCTACATAATCAGTTCCCAACAAGGGCAAAAAGTCTTGTGCGCCTTCAAAAATTTTCTCTAATCCGTATTCTACGTTCTTAATTTCGTTACTCATAATATTTATCTAATTAAAATTTCTGGCCAACTCTCCCCTTGAGGGGAGATCAAGAGGGGTGACCATCCCCCCTTAGTCCCCCTTCAAAAGGGGGAAATAATAAACTACTTATCCAGCCAACTTGTCGCATAAGAATCATCTTCCATATCTACAGCGGCCTGTGTTAATTTTAAAGGTCTGAAAGTATCCACCATTACAGCCAGTTCTTTTGTCTCTGTTTGTCCGATACTTCTTTCATAAGCACCCGGATGCGGTCCATGAGGAATTCCTCCCGGATGCAGGGAAATATATCCTTTTTCTACATGATTTCTACTCATGAAATCGCCATCCACATAATACAACAACTCGTCGGAATCGATATTACTGTGATTGTACGGCGCTGGAATCGAAAGCGGATGGTAATCATACATTCTCGGAACGAATGAACAAATCACGAAATTGTGTCCCTCAAATGTTTGATGTATCGGCGGCGGTAGATGCACACGTCCGGTAATCGGTTCGAAATCATGGATCGAAAAGGCGTATGGGAAATTGTATCCGTCCCAACCTACGACATCAAAAGGATGTGAAGCATATTCCAATTCATGTAACATGTTTTCCTTTTTGATCTTGATTGTAAATGTTCCCAATTCATCGTGCGTCTCCAATTCGGTAGGTCCTCTGAAATCACGTTCACAGAATGGTGAATGCTCCAGTAACTGTCCGAAGTTATTCCGGTAATTGCGCGGCGTTAAGATCGGAGAGAATGATTCTACAATGAACAACCGGTTCTTTTCCGTTTCAAACTCCATTTGATAGATCATCCCACGGGGAATCACCAAATAATCACCGTAGCTGAATGGAATATTTCCAAGCATCGTTCTCAGTTTCCCGCTTCCTTCATGGATGAAAATCACTTCGTCTGCATCCGCATTCTTATAGAAATAGGTTTGCATGGATTTTTTCGGTGCCGCCAACGCAATATTCACATCATTATTAAAAAGAACAATTTCACGAGACTCCAAAAAATCATCTTTCGGAGCCACATTATAGCCTTTCAGCATGCGCGAAGTGATGTTCTTATTCACCGCAGGAACGGGAGTCAGGTCTTTCAATTCTTTGATGGATTTCACCATCGTTGGACGGTGCACGTGATATAACAGTGACGAAAAACCATGAAATCCTTCCGTACCGAATAACTGTTCGTAGTATAAATCACCGGATTCCTTGCGGAACTGGGTATGTCTTTTAGGAGGAATTTTCCCCAGGTTATAGTAAAACGGCATGTTTTCTTTATTTATTTTTTAACAATTCGATCATATAAGGTTCAAAAACTCATTCCGGTTTCCGAATCAGTAACCAGATCAGTTTTGTCATCAATTCCAACCACATAGTATTTGAAAGTTACGCAAAAATACCGACAAAAAGAGGTATAAAAAATGAGAATTGTCAGTTTTTAACCGAAAGTGAAAACTTTCATTCCGTTGAAAAAAAAGTATATTTGCGCTCAAATCGCGCCCATGAAAAAAATTCTGGTTTTAGGTTCTTGCGGACAAATTGGTACCGAGCTGGTACTTGCATTAAGAGAAAAATTCGGTGCTCAAAATGTTGTCGCTGCCGATTTAAAAGACGAATGTCCTGATAATCTTTCAAACGGACCGTATATCCAATTAGATGCTTTGAACAAGGACCTGGTTCGTTCATATATTATAGAACAAAAATTCTCTGATGTTTATCTGCTTGCAGCTTTGCTTTCAGCTACGGCGGAGAAAAACCCGGATTTTGCCTGGAAACTAAACATGGAAAGCCTGTTTATTATTTTGGACCTTGCAAAAGAAGGACATATTTCAAAAATCTTCTGGCCTTCATCCATCGCTGTTTTCGGGCCTACAACTCCCCGATTCAATACGCCGCAATATACGGTCATGGAACCTAGCACGGTTTACGGAATTTCGAAACAGGCAGGTGAAAGATGGTGTGAATATTATTACAATAAGTTTGGAGTAGATGTTCGCAGTATCCGTTACCCTGGATTGATTTCTTATAAAAGTTTACCGGGAGGCGGTACTACAGATTATGCAGTAGATATTTACTACAAGGCAAAGGCCGGAGAACATTTCACTTGTTTCTTAAAAGAAGATACGGCACTTCCTATGATGTTTATGGACGACGCCATTCGTGCGACGATTGAATTGATGGAAGCACCTGCTGAAAAAGTAAAAATTCGTTCGAGTTATAATCTTTCGGCATTGAGTTTCACCCCGAAGCAGATTTTTGAGAGCATCCAAAAAATAATCCCTTCGTTTACAATAACTTACGAACCTGATTTCAGGCAGGCAATCGCTGATTCCTGGCCTGCATCAATTGATGATACGGCTGCGCGGGAAAATTGGGGCTGGAAAGAACGTTACGATCTGGACAAAACAACTAACGAAATGTTAAATAATTTGTAGTTAACGTTTAAAATAATCAAACTGTTCATTGTTAATCGAAGAAAAAAAGCACTTCAGCGAAATTTTGTATGGATTTAGGTAACTGTAACAAAATAATTCTATCTTTAGAATGCGCTACAAAACTAATTCAAAACATGTGGAAGTATAAACAAATCGGACTTGTTGTTTTTTTCCTGTCACTACTTATGACTGCCAAAGCATCCCCTACCACGGATCAGGATGGCAAGCTGAATGTTACAGATGAAAAAGGAAGAAAGCAGGGCAAGTGGATTTACTACGGTAAAGACCGTCCTGATTCCGGTGTTCCCGCAAACGGTAAAGTAGAGGAAGGAAAGTACGTTGATGACCGCAAAGAAGGCATTTGGATTAAATACCATACGGATGGAATGACTCCGTCTCTTAAAGGAAATTACGAAAACAACCGCCCGAAAGGACAGTTCACGCGCTATTGGGCAAATGGACAGCCAAAAGAAAGAGGAAATTTTGAAAAGAATATCTATAAAGATTCCCTGATTCGTTATTATGAAAACGGCCAACCTTCGTACCAGGGAAAATACAACGAAATTGGAAAAGAAAACGGTAAGATCCGTTACTATTATCCAAACGGACAGTTGGAATACGAATACGATTCCAATAATGGTGTGATTTCAGGAAAAGCTGTACGCTACTATGAAAATGGTGACGTAAAAGAAATCTCTTACTACGATGGTTCAGGTAACCAAACAAGATCCGAGGCAAAAGATCCTGTTCACCCGATGGTGAAAGTAAAAGATCCGGGACAATCCAAAGAAAAGGCTCCTGCTATTAGTGGAACACCGAAAACACAAGGTGTGAAATGGGCTCCAAACGGTTATAACAAAGTATACAACGGTGACGGAGAAATCTGGCAGGATGGAGAATTTAAAAACGGGGCGCTTTGGGACGGTAAAGTGTATGTCTATGACAATGATGGAATCCTTCTGAAAGTGAAAGTCTATAAAGGTGGTGTATACCATTCTGATGGACAATTATAAAAGCCAACCAAGAATAAATTAATATAAAGGAAGTCCCTTCTGCTGCGGTGGAGGGGATTTTTGTTTGAAAAAAGATAATGGTTTTATCCTCCCCCTTGGTCCCCCTCCAAAGGGGGAGGAAGTATGCAGATCAATCAAAGAAGAATATATTCGCGTCTTCTATTGTAGTTAAACTCAAGGCTTATCCCAGAAAGTAGGTTCTGAAAAACGAATGATGGAGATAAAATTACTACTCACTTCTCTAATGATGATGGAATACAACAAGCCGGTTAATCCGCTGTAAATAATCTGATATTCCGTAACAAAAACACCATCTTTATAAATCAATTTCGACTGCAGGTTTCCAAAAGTATCATACGTATAGCGACATTCGGAAACCGGGACCGGATCTGTATTCTTATAGACACAAACCTTTTCTATCAATCCTTTATCCGAATAGCTGTATTTGGTAGTAAGCCTGTTTCCGGTAATAGTAAATAGTTCCTCTTCACGCGCCAAATATCCCAAACTATCCTTGTATTTGGTTACTTCCAGGTACTGATTTCCATAACTGTTGAATACCTTTTTCTTATACTGCCCCTCGTACATTTGATACTCCATTGTTTCCGTATTCCAAAGCAAGCTTCGCTCAATCGAGGGCTTCAAAATACTGTTCATTGTATCAATATCCCGGTAAACCTCTTCTTTCACGATTTGTCCCTCGGAGTTATACGAATAATAAGTTGAAAGGAATCCCCGTCTTTGGCTGATCCTTTTCCGTACCATTCTTCCATCAGCTGTATAATCGTAAAAACGAACATTGGTATCCGTCATCTGATCACCTTTGGAAGTCTGATAATGTCTTACCAGGTTTCCGAGTGTATCGAAATTAAATACGTATACATAATTCGATTCACGCATGATGTCTCCCTGTTTCTTAAAGGTAAACTTGCCATGAATTTCCTTGATCTTGCTTCCTTTGACAAAATGCGTATTGAAAAAAGGAATATCTGTAAATGCGATACCCTTTGTATTCTCTATAAGTTGTGCGGAAGATTGGAATACGGTAAAAAGAAGAAATAAAAAAAAGCTATACTTCAAAAACATAGCACAAAAATGGCGTGAATTTCGAAGCATAGCTACTATTTTAAGAAAATTTGGAATCTTAGTTAAGCAAAGGAAGGATAAAACTAAATCCTAGCATACCTACCAATGCAATAGTCAAAACAGCAATTGTTAAAGGCGACAATTTGATTTTCTCCTGTTCATGATCTGCCGGAGAAGCGATTGTTACTAGCACTTTCAGGTAGTAGTAAATACTGATCCCTGAATTGATCAATGCAATGATCACCAACCAGGAAGCACTTTTCCATGCTGAAGTAAAGAGAATATATTTTGCGAAGAACCCGGATGTCGGCGGAATTCCTGCAAGTGACAATAAAGCCACGATTGCTACAATTGCCAGGAACGGATTTCGTTTCCCCAAACCTCTCAATCCTTCGATTCGATCTTCCGGATCGTTTACCGCAATTGCAACCGCAATGATCCCAACAATAGAGAATCCGTAAGCGAACATGTAGAACCACAGGAATCCTGCTGAGAAAAAGTAATCAACCTGCGATACAAAAAGGATCAATGTATAACCTACGTGCGTAATGGAAGAATAAGCCAGCAAACGCTTGAACTTCACCTGGCGCAGCGCAGATAAATTCCCCACAAACAGGGTAATGATGATCATGACGATCAATGCATCTTTCCAGAACATAAATAGTTCACCTTGTCCGAAACAGATAGCAAACATTTTCAGGAATGCGTAGAATGCTGCGATCTTCACAACAGATGCCATGAAACCGGTTACTGCCGGTGGCGCTCCGTCATATACATCCGGACTCCAGAAATGGAAAGGTGCGGCACCCACTTTGAAAATAAACGAAGCCATGATCAATAAGACACCAATCATCAAAATCGGGCTTAAAGTATCCATTTCAGTAATCTTCATTTGGATTTCCTGAAGTTTGAATGTTCCGGTTGCACCATACATCCATGCCAAACCGAACAGGAAAATTCCCGTAGCGAATGAACCTGTAAGGAAATATTTCAACGATGCTTCCGAAGAGCGTACATCCGCTTTGTTACTTCCCGCCATTACGTAAATCGGAATGGAAAGGATCTCTAATCCCAGGAAGAACATAAACATGTCCGTATACGCCGTCATAATCATTGCACCTGTTGCAGAGAACAACAACAAACCGATATATTCACCGGTATGAACCGGGTTTTCTTTGAATCGCTCGTATCCGATACCAACAATCAATAAAGTCAAAACGCAAATAGCTAAACTGAAAAGCAGAGCAAACTCATCAAAAGCCAATCCTTCGTATTTCAGGAAGTCAAAAAATGCCTTTCCTGTTTGAAGTTGCCCGATAATTACGATAATAGCAGCCAACAAACCTGCCATAGCAGAGCCAACAACTAACCAAGGTTTCTTTGCAAAAGCAGCAAATAAGGAAATCAATCCACTGGCAAAAACAATTAATAATGCATCCATATTATAAACCTGAAGGTGTTGAAACTGTTTCTAATACTATTTTTAAACTTGGATTTACGAAATCCGTGATCAATGCGGGATAAACTCCTAAGATCACTACTGCGATAATGATTACTGCCAAAACAAGTAATTCAGACCAATGCAAATCGGCAAACTGATCTCTTGTCACCGGACCGTACATGCTCAACTGGTAAGCTCTGAAGGTATATACCGCTCCAAGGATCAAAGTTGTTCCTGCAACAATTCCAACGATCATATCAAACTGAACCAATCCTTTCAACATTAAGAATTCACCAATGAAACCGCTTGTTAACGGAACTGAAACAGAAGCAAAAGCTAAAGCAGCGAACCAGAAGGCGAATTTCGGAGCCTGCTTCGCAAATCCTCCCAATTCATCCAGGTTTCTAGTTCCTGTTCTGCGCTCAATAATTTCAACTGCTAAGAACAATCCCACAGCCACCAAACCGTGGTTTACAATCTGTACCATGCTTCCTGACAATGCATCAAAATCCCAAACCATGATTGCCGCAGCGATTAATCCGACGTGAGACATGGAAGCAAATGCAAATACGCGCTTCATATCTTTTTGTTTGATCGCGATAACCGCACCGTAAACAACTCCGATCGTGGCAAGAATGATTACTGGCCATTGAAGGCAATGAACTGCTTCCGGGAATAACGGGATCATCCAGCGGATCATTCCGTACAAAGCCATTTTCAACATGATACCAGAAAGCAACATCGTTCCGGCCATCGGTGACTTCGTATACGTATCAGGCTGCCAGGTATGGAACGGGAAAACCGGGATTTTAATAGCAAATGCCAAGAAGAAACCAAGTGCCAACCAACAAGCTGTTTTAGAAGTAAAGACAACTGCTTTCAAATCCTCAATGTAAAAAGAAGGGGCATTTACCTTAATTCCGATCAATGCAGCAAGCATTGCAAGAGATCCTACGAATGTATAGATGAAGAATTTCATTAAGGCCGCTTTTCTTTCCGGAGCTCCAAACCACCAGGAAATTAAGAAAATTGGAATTAACGTGATTTCCCAGAAAATGTAGAACCACAATCCGTCCATTGAAATGAACACTCCGATCAATCCTAATTGCATAAAGAAAACCAT